>MWLD01000008.1 GCA_002018045.1 Candidatus Synechococcus spongiarum LMB bulk15M | reverse complement strand
AACTTGAAGGCGCCTTGCACGTTCACGGAAGCGCAAGAGGACGGTGGGGATCAGTTGTTTGCTGTTGCCATCAGAAAACAGGGAGACATCGGTGACGTCAACCGTGGGGGCACGGGTCACGCAGATCTGGTGGGCGGTACGGGGAAATACGCCGACATCACTGGCCACTGCTCCTATGAGACCCGATATCTCAGCGCAAGCACCGCCGCTACCACGTGGGACTGCACCTGGAGTCAATCCTAGGCCGATGGCGCCGGGTCAAGTTTTATGATCCGATGGGAGAAAAGAGAGATTTCGGCAGCCGAACCATGGGATCCTTCTCCCGTGTGTCGTGCCGATGGCCATCATGTACCCCCACCAGCCCCTCAAAAGTATCCAGCGCCGCTCCTTTCATATCGATTACATCGACCCCTTGGGTGGTCCGGGAACCTTGCTCATGGAAGGGTTAAGCGTTGGGGGAACCTTGAAGGATGCGGAGCGGCGCTTCCCGGAACTCACCATCACCAGGGTCTATCTGCAAGCTGGCAATCTCGAACGGGTCGGTTCCCGGGGAAGCCTTGGGCAAGCTCGAAAGTGATGCCAAAACAGGCATCCACGACGTTCTCCCTCAGGCAAGAGACACTGTCGGCGGTCCCATGGCGCCCCGGCAGATTGATCGATCCAGCCTTACCCTGGACAAACCCTTTCCCGGGTGCTTCTCCAGGGCTCCTATCGACACCATCACCATGACGCGATCTGTTGCTGGTTGGTCTCTGCTTCGCCAACACGCGAGGCGCCTTTCGTCAGGCTTGATCGTTGCGGTTGCTTGCAGCGCATTTGCACCATGGAGCAGACCCCTGCTTGCCCAAATCGAAGCTGAAACCTGCAAGGAGCTCGATGCAGTGGGCGGTGAAACCAGCGTCAGCAAGGCGATTCAACTCAATAACCCGCTGACGCTCGTCTTTGGTCGCACCAATTTCAATACGGACTTCACGGTCACTGATACGTATCAATCCTATTGGGTGAATTTTCAGAGCGACGAGACAGGTGAGACCGAGGAGCCGGAGTTGGATACGGAACAGGAGGATGTCATGGGGGTGGAGAAAGATCTTTTCCCTGTGGTCTCTTATCTGAAGTTCAGTGACCGCACAAATTTACGGGTTTTCGGGGACAAGCTCCTGCTGGATCCCGGTGAGTTCCGCCGCCTGGGGCCTTTCTATCCCCCCAAGGGCAAGCTGGTGACAGAGGTCAACGTGAAAGTAGGCTCCAACTCCAACCCCCGGGCATCAGGACTCCGTTACACCATTTCCGTGGATGGCTGCTCCTGAGGTTACTCAAGCCGGTGCCAGGAGAGCCGCTCAGGTGAAGTGTTCCACTGTGGCCGGTGATGGAATTGTGCTATTGCCTGAGAAGGCGGTATAGGAGGTCCGGTTGTTGCCGCTGCCCTTCAGCCGGTGCGAGACTTGCCGGTAGTTCCAACCTACGCCACATTCGACTGCGCGCCATCGCCGGCTGGGTCTACTGCGCGGGGAGGAGCGTTCTCGTTGGATACTCCTGTGATCCGTGAAATTGGTGCTGGCTCCGCTTGGGTGGAGTTCGGTGCATCAATCCCTTTTCAAGGCCCTTTCCTGCCGAGGCGCGGTTCCTGACCCATCCGGATGCGCTTCATGTTGCCGCGGTGGCGCCAGATCACCAGCACCGTGGTTGCCAGGGCCAGCAGCGTGTAGGGAAGACGGGCAGCGGAACCTGCCGTCCCCCAGACCATCAGGACCGGCAACAGCACACCAGCGGTCAGGCTGGCCACCGAGACCATGCGGACACTGGCCAGCACCGCCAGAAAGCTCCCCAGACAAGCCAGGGCCACCGGGGGAGAGAGACCCAGAAAAACCCCCAAGGCCGTGGCCACCGCCTTACCCCCACGAAACCTCAACCAGAGGGGCCAAACGTGCCCAGCCAGAACACAAAGCCCCACCGCCAACTGTTGCCACGGTGTGGTTCCCCACCCCCTGGCCAGCAGAACGGCCACCGTCCCCTTGCCCACGTCCAGCAGGAGGACCGCCAGGGCAGGCCATCGCCCCGCCACCCGCAACACGTTGGTGGCGCCCGTGGAACCGGATCCTTGCTGACGTAGATCCACACCACGCAACCACTTCACCGTCAACCAGCCGGAGGGAACGCTTCCCAGTCCATAGGCTGTCAGGAGGCAAAGGAGCCAGGATGCTTCAGGGTTCACGGATTAAAGGGGGTCACCGTCAAGATCCTCCATGGCCAACTCGCGCCCATCCGCAGCAAAAGCAAGCCAGAGGGGAAATTGAAGGATGGGAATGTCAACCACCTGCTCAGCCGCATCCACCAGAATCAAAGGTAGACGATCCCGACTCTCCAGCCGGTCGGCGCGCTCGATCAGTGCATCCGATCGTTCGAACAGACTGATGCCGTTGGCGTTGGGACCAAAATCCTCCCGCGTCAGCCCCAGGCTATCCTGCAATCCCCGTCGCCACTGACCCAGGCGCTCCGGTGTGCTGGCCAGAACCAGGGTCTGCAGTTGATCCCCGTACAGCTCCGTGAGAATTGCAACCGCCGCAGCACCCAGCAGCACGTTGCGGCTGCGGCTTCCCAGACTGTTCTGTGCGCCCCTCCCCTGTTGCTGCAATAACCAGTTGGTGAGCACCTCCCCATGGCCCACCTCCAGGTGACGGCGCAATCGCCAAGGCGGAGCGTAAAAATCCGGGGTGTCCTGGAAACCACGGATCATGTCCTCAATAAGGGGCTGATCGGCCAGAAAGGGGCTGGCGGCGCCCGTGGCCTGGTCAGGGACTGTTTCAGCGGGACGATCCAGAGGCGAAGGCTGAACCATCACCTTCCGAGGAGCCAACTCCAACGTCTGTGCCCGGTCGCTCAATTCCTGAAGCGCCCCCACAAGATAGTCCTGAAACCCTTGCACACGCCTGGACAACTCGTCGCAACTGCCGGCAAAGTGGCGGCGAATATCCTCCTGAAGGCGATCACGTCGTTGTTCCAGGGTGCCGATCTCCGCCAGCAACCGTTGCCGTCGCTCCAGCAACTCGGTCAGAAACACTTCTGCCGAGGGAGAAGCCCCTTGCGGATCCCGGGGAATTGCCGCCTCGCTCTTGCCGGATGTCATGGACGTGACGTCGTGGCGTCAGCAGAACGACTGGCTGCCACGTTGAGGTGACCCAGCCGCTGCTCCAGTTGTTCCCCCAGCTTCTGACCATCGACAATCATCGGCACAATATGAATGCCGTTTACTTCACGGAAGTAAAGGAGGACGGGGACCCGCTTCCAGAGCAGACGCCAACTGCGCCAGTCCTCGTAAGGGAAGCGGCGCACCACCGCCCATCCGTTTTCCAGTTCCATGGCCTCAGGGGTGAACACCAGCCGCACCCACCAGCTCTGAAACATCAGAAACGCGCCCAACACCGCCGCTACGAAACTGGCGATCAACAGTTTCGTCAGGTAGAGCGGAACGCTCAGCAGCAGAACGACGGAAGGTAGACCCAGCCCGGGCGTTACCACCACCCTCTTCCCGGAATCCATGGTCGGCCCAACCTTCAAAACGGCAATCACTCTAGGGAATCACCCTGAAGGCCGGTTCCCTCATCCGAAAAATATCTGGGTCAGACCCACGTTCACCAGAGCCAGGAGAACCAGGGTCATGACCACGGCGCCTGTGGTGCTGGTGCCCACTTCTCTGGGTCCCCCCTTGGTGGAGAGACCCCAACCACAGGCGATCAACGCAATCACCAGTCCGAACACCATACCTTTGCAGATCATGGCAGGCACGTCTCCGGGATCCATCCATTCACGCACGGACTGCCAGAACACCGCAGGGGGAATACCGTAGTACCGGGCGCAACTGACGGTGCCCGAAACCATGCCCACCATAAAAAAGGCAACGGTCTGCAGGGGCGTCATCACCAGCAACGCCACTACCCTCGGAACAACAAGATATTCCACCGGATCCGTACGCAGCATCTTGATGGCATCCACCTGTTCGGTGACGGCCATGGTGCCCAGTTCCGCCGAATACGCTGTCGCCACCTTGCCCGTGATCAACACCGCCGACAGGATCGGGGCAATTTCCCGCGCCAGTCCTACGGCCAACATGCCACCCACCGCGTCACCCAGGCCCAGGTTCGTGAGTTCCGAGGCCACTTGCACGTTGAACACGGTGCCGGCGGCAACACCCACCAGCAGCACCACCAGAAAGCTATCGGGGCCGGCAATGTGCATCTGTGCCAGCGACTCACTGCCCCCCCAACGACCACGGGCCAGGGCGGCAACGGTTTGTCCGCTGAGCAACAGGCTGCTGCCCAAGCGTTTGAGCCATCGGGGCATCCTTACGTTGACCATGGGTTGATGAACAGAACGGTCAAAGGGCGGAGACCGGTTGTGCGCTCCGCCGGGGCCAGTGGCGCATCACGATAAGGCCCAAGGCAATCAACGTGCCCGGCAGCACGCTGATGCACAGACGAATCATGACAACGGCTCCGGCAGGCTGATTCACCCCTTGGCTGGCCACGTAGCCGCTCAACTCCAGCACGATACCCAGGACAAAGATGCCCAGTCCGATGCCCAACTTCTGGACCAGCACCATCCAGGCCGTGTAGAAACCGGCAGGGTGGTCGGGGTCGGCATCAATGGCGTCAGGCAGCAAGGACCAGGGGATGAGAAAGGCCGTGGAGCCCCCCAGGCCCAGAAGAACGATGGTGAGCACCAACAAGGTCAGGAACAACCCTTGCCAAACGTCACCCATCCCGGTGGGGAAGGGGGGCAGCAGCAAGGCCAGAAGAAGGGCAATCCCCCAGAGAGCCACCCCCCACCGCAGAGCCGGAATCCGCCCCCGCCGCTGGGCCACCTGCCCCCAAAGCCAGAGACCCAGAATCGCCGAGAGCTGAAACACCATGGGCATGGCCAGTGCCCAGTTGTCCCCCAGGTGCAGCACCACCCGCAGAAACAGCAGGGAGACCGTCTGCATCAGTTGCAAGGCATACCAGAGCAACAGATACAGTCCCAGCACCATGCGGAAGCGGCCGTTGCCGGCAATCCGCCGCAACTGCACCCGGATGGTTTCCAGATGGGTGGCTGGCCCGAGGGCATGGCGGGCAAAGGGGCCGAGTCCCAGGGCACAGAACAATCCGGATCCTGCAATCAGAACACCCCCCAGCATTCCCAGCCGCTCATACCCCACCGCCCCTTGACGGACCAGGGAAAACGCCATCATCAAACCCAGGAAACCGGCTATGAGGGATCCGGTGAAGCGGGCCGCATTGAGATGGGTGCGCACACTCGCACTGCTGGACAGTTCGCTGGGTAGGGCGGCGTAGGGGAGATTCATGGCGGTGTAGGCCGTCATGAGCAACACCGCCGTTACGCTGTAGTAGCCGAGGCGCTGGCCAGGGGTTTCATAGGGCACCCACCAGATGGCGGCAAAACAGAACCCCAGCGGAACGGCAGCCCCCGCAATCCACGGCAGACGCGCCCCCCAGGCGGTGCGGGTCCGGTCACTGAGCCAGCCGATCAGTGGATCACTCAAGGCATCCCACACCTTGATGACCATGAGCATGGCCCCTGCAAATCCTGCCGAGAGTCCCGCCACTTCCGTAAAAAAGGGGAAGAGGTAAAAGCCCAGCAGCGTGGCTGCCAACCCTGTGCCGGCATCCCCCAAGCCGTAGGCCAGGTAAAGACGAAGCTGCCGCCTCACTGCGAAGGTTGCCCCCAAGGGATTAAGCTGCTACAGGCAGCACGCCATAAGCGGACATAGTTTAGTGGTAAAACCTCAGCCTTCCAAGCTGATGATGGGGGTTCGATTCCCCCTGTCCGCTTTTCAGTCACGTGGGGCACGGGATGCATAATCAGCCTGGATCAGCCTCCAACACGGCAGGACAATGACGACCGGCCACCATCAGCACCAGGCTATGGGACTCCAGTAATACCCGGTCCCGGGACCACGGACTGGAGGATCCGGGTAGGTCGTCCCCTGCCGGGAGTGCCGTATCAACGTAACGGCGCCAGCCATTACGACACCTGGGCAGGTCGAATTGAATGGACTCGTGGAATGCGTTGAGGCCACACCAAAGGACCACGTCCCCCGTGGCGGTGTGCAGGCTCCAGGCCAAAGCGTGGGACCAGGGACCGTAGTCCGGCCGGTTGAGCCGTGGGCCATGCCACTTGCGGTAAGCCTGGAGCGGTTTGGCCTCGGCCTGCTCCTGAATGAGGGTGGAGGGATTCAGCCAACTGCCCAGGGCCGTGCGCAGCCGCAGCAGGCGGCGAACGTAGCGCCCCATGGCCTGCTCGGACGGGCCGTGATCCCAGGTCATCCAGCCCACGGAGTTATCCTGGCACCAACTGTTGTTGTTGCCTCCCTGGCTACGGTTCACCTCATCCCCCATCCATAACAGGGGAACCCCCGGCGCCAGCAGCAGGGATGTGATCAGGTTGCGCACCTGGCGGCAACGCAAGGCCTGGACGCTCTCGTCACTACTGGGTCCCTCAACGCCGCAATTCCAGGAGTTGTTATGGTTTTCCCCGTCCCGATTGCTTTCGCCGTTGGCGAGATTGTGCTTGATGTTGTAGCTCACCAGGTCTTGTAGTGTAAAGCCGTCATGGGCAGTGACGAAGTGAATGGAGCGCCCGGATTTGACGTCAGCCGCGGCAAATAGATCCCGGTTGCCGCTGAGACGTTGACGCATGTTCCAGCAGGTGTTCTGGTCCCCCTTCCAGAAGCGCCGCACATCATCCCGGAAGCGGCCGTTCCATACGCCAAACTCCTGGGCGGGAAAATCGGCCAGCCGATACAGACCCCCGCAATCCCAGGGCTCACCGGTCAACTTCAGATCCGCCAGGAAGGGATCCGCGGCCATGGCCCTGAATAACGGGGCCTCCTTGAGGGGCGTCAGATTGTCACCGCGGGTTAACGCTGCGGCAAGATCGAAGCGGAAGCCGTCAACACCCAGCTCCACGGCCCAGCAGCGCAGGGATTCCAGAATCAGGTGCCTCACATGGGGACGGTTGGCCGCAACGGTGTTGCCGCAACCAGTCACGTCCTGGTAGCGACCGCTGCCGTCGCAGAAGTAATAGAGCTGCTCCGCAAATCCCCGCCAACTGACGGTGGGACCGTCGCCCCCCCCCTCGGCGGTGTGGTTGTAGACCACGTCCACAAAAACCTCCAGATTGTCTTGATGACAAGCCGCCACGAATGCACGCATCTGCTGGCGGGCCTGAAGGGGATCCTGTCCCGCCACATAGCCGGGATGCAGGGAAAACCAGTTGACGGGGGCATAGCCCCAGTAGTTATGGAGGCCGGCGGGAGCGCTGCCCGGATCGAAGCACTGCACCGGTAACAGCTCGATCGCAGTGACTCCCAGGGATTTGAGATAGGGGAGCAGGTGACGAAGACCCAGTAGCGTGCCCCGCTCCTCGGGGGGAACAGGCGCCCCCCGACCACGGGTGAACCCCCCTGGATGGAGTTCATAGATGACGGTGTCGCGCCATGGTCGCCGTGGCCGTGGCGCTGCCGTGAAGTCGAACGGCTCCCGCTCCGTGACCACACCCTTCAGACAGCAGTCGAGGTTGGAACCCTTGCCAAGGCTGGCCTGGCGCTCATACACCTGCCAGCCGTCAACGGCCCGGGCACAGGGATCCAGTAGCACCTTGGCCGGATTGAAGCCTGCTTCTTGCGCGCCATGCACCCTGTATCCATACCGGCAGCCCAGTCCAACGCCGTTCACGAACACGTGCCAGACGTCACCGCTGCGGTGTGCAGGTCCCAGATGAACGATCCGGCTGGGGACGGGGCTGCTGCCGTGGTCGAAGAAGAGCAACTCCACATGGGTTGCCCGGGGCGCCACCACAGCAAAATTGACACCGTCCCCACAGACCTGCGCACCCAGGGGGCCAGGACGACCAAGGCAAGTCGGAGTCACACAGGGCGAAGGCTGGTGCTAAACCCTAAGACCATGACCATGGCATCGCCACCCCATCATGCACCCGCTCCCCCGCGATTCCCTGCCAACGGGACGGCCCCCGCAGGAAGTGGCCGAGGGACTCTGGGCCTTCGCCCCCAACCGGGAGAGCCGCGGCACGGTCTCCTGGCTGGTGCGCACCAGGACAGGCCCCCTTCTGGTGGACGTGCCGGACATCACCCAGGCCAACATGGCGTTGCTGTCGCGCCGGGAAGACGGTCGGATTGTGCTGACCCATCGCACAGCCCACGGCGGGCTGCTGCGGCTGGTGCAGCGCCTGGGCTGGGAAGTGTGGATCCAGGAGCAGGAGGCCTATCTGCTGCCCACCATGTCCGTGCGGACGTTTTGCCAGGAGCAGGACCTTGGGGACGGTCTGGCGCTCTACTGGACACCTGGTCCCACACCGGGCTCCTGCTGTCTCCACTGGCGTGGTCGTCCGAGTGTGCTCTTCTGTGGCCGCCTGCTGCAACCACAGCCCAACGGCCGCGTGGCGCCGGTGCGCACAGCCCACACCTTCCATTGGGGCCGCCTGCTCACCAGCCTGACCCGGTTGCGCCAATGGCTTGGCCCCGACGAACCGGGCCGGATTGCCTGCAGTACAGGCCTTGTTCACCTCTCCGGAGCTGCCCTGGTGGACCACGGCGCCAGGGTCCTGGCGGCGTTGAATCCGGAGGCGTTGCACGCTGTGGACCGCGGTCCCAACTTGCCGTGGTGAATGGCGCCATCGTGAATCACGGCGGCGGTCATCGTGTCTTTACCCCACAAAACGATCTGTTCGGAGGCGCTTGGATTGCTTCCGGGGGCGTCATCTCCTAGCATGACTGTGCTGTGCCCTGGCTGGGCGTCACCCAGCTCAGCACACCTGTTCCTCTCTTCTCCTCAATGAACAAGGCTGAACTCGTCAACAGCGTTGCTGCTGACCTCTCCGATTTTGATCTCAAGCGGGCAGACATTTCCCGTGTCGTCGAAGCAACCATTGACACCATCATCAACTCTGTTGTGAGTGGGGACAAGGTGTCGATTCTTGGCTTCGGCTCCTTTGAACCTCGTGAACGATCCGCCCGTCAAGGCCTGAATCCGAAGACGGGTGAGCCGATTCAGATCCCGGCAAAGCGCGTACCCGCCTTTACCCCTGGCAAGGTGTTCAAGGACCGCGTGCAGGAAGGGTCCTAGTCCCGCTGATTCGGGCACGTTTTGCACCCACACCCAGCGGACCGCTCCACCTGGGCAATCTGTGTACAGCGCTTCTGGCCTGGCTCCATTGCCGCCTTCAAGGTGGGGTGTTTTTGCTGAGGATCGACGACCTGGACCGTCCTCGACTCCAGCCCGGTGCAGAAGAAGCCGTTCCGAGGGATCTGCGCTGGCTTGGTCTTGACTGGGATGAGGGTCCCGACATCGGTGGACCCCACGGACCCTATCGTCAAAGCAAACGCCGCTGGCGCTATCACAAGGCCTTATCAAGCTTACGGCGGCGCGGGTTGCTCTTCCCTTGCCGCTGCAGTCGCCGGATGTTGGCTGCCGTCTCCGCACCCCATGGCGCCACGCCCTTGTATCCGGGCACCTGCCGCAACCGTCGGGACTGGGGGCACCAGCAGGGGAAGCTTCCCAGTTGGCGCTGGCGGGCGCCCAACCGCTATTGCCACGTGCCGGAGATGCTCCAACCTGCGCCTGAAGGCTGGTTGCCCGCCATGGTGGGAGACGTGGTTCTGCGCCGAGCCGACGGGTTCGTTGCCTATCACCTGGCCACCGCTGTGGACGAGATGGCCATGGGCATCACCCAGGTGTTCCGCGGTGCGGATCTACTGCCCACCACAGCCGTGCAAGTGGCCCTGGTGGAAGATCTGGGGGGAAGGCCACCTCGTTACTGGCACGGTCCTCTGTTGCTGAATCACCATGGGCAACGCCTTGCCAAGCGTACAGGGGCACTTGGCGTGGACGCTCTGCGCCAGGCGGGCTGGGATGCCCCGGACGTTGTGGGCGCCATGGCTGCCAGCGTCGGTCTCCTTGACGGGCGACAACGCCTCTCCGCCGCCGAACTGCTCAGTGGCCTGACCCTGCCGCGCCTGGAAGCCGCCTGTCAAACCGGCGCCACCACACAACTCGAAGGGCTGCCGTTGGGGGAGAACAGCACCCTCTAGGCTGAAGCTCTTTGCTCGTCAGCCAGTTGCGTTTCATGCCTTTCCAGCACGGTGTGGGTGGTTCTCCTCCCTCGGTGTCCCCCAATCCTGTTTCGGGGTGGTCTGTCTTGTTGCCCGGCCTGCTTCTTGCCCTCTTGGCAACTGTCCTGACGCCCAACGCAGCGTTTGGGCAATCCTATACGGACCAACAGATTAAACGCCTGGCGCTGGAAGCCCTGCGGGAATCTCCCGAGCTGGTGCTGGAGATCATTCGGGACAACCCCGAAGTGGTCAGCCAGGCGGTGTCCATCTTGCAGGAGCGGGAGCGGACCCAACAGGCTCAAGCAGCCCAGGCGGCCCTCGCCACCCACCACGACGCGCTCTTCAATCAACCCCATGGGCCAATGCTGGGCAACCCGGACGGGGATGTCACCGTTGTGGAATTCTTTGACTACAACTGTGGCTATTGTCGGCGCACCAGCGGCGTCATCCAGCAGTTACTGGAAGGGGATCGTCAAGTTCGGGTGGTGCTGCGGGAGTGGCCCATCCTCGGGGAAGGGAGCCGATTTGCCGCACGGGCTTCCCTTGCCGCTCAACAACAGGATCGGTACCAGGAGTTCCACCGGGCCTTGATGGGCCTTCCCGACCAGGCCACGGAGGCCAACGTCCTGGGCGCCGCCAGGACGTTGGGCCTGGACGTGGAGCAGTTGCGTCGCGACATGGCCGCACCGGACGTGGACGCCCATCTCGCCCGCTCCGATCAACTGGCCCGTGCCCTCGGACTCAGGGGAACACCGGCCTTTGTGGTGGGCAACACCCTGGTGCCGGGGTTCACCAGCCTCGAACGCTTGCAGGAGTTGGTGCAGCAAGCCCGCGCGGAAGGCCTCCGCTAGGCTGCTCCTGATCTTTCTCCTCCTGCTCCTGTGGCTGAAACCGTCTTCAGCAAAATTATTCGCCGCGAGATTCCCGCAGACGTTCTCTACGAAGACGAGCACTGCCTGGCGTTTCGGGATGTGAGTCCCCAGGCCCCTGTCCATGTGCTGGTCGTTCCCAAGGAGCCTATTGAGAGTCTGGCTACGGCCCCGGCGGAATCTGCTGCCTTGCTGGGTCATCTGTTGCTGAAGGCCGCCCACGTGGCGCGCCGGGAAAAGCTGGAGGGGTGGCGAACCGTGATCAACACCGGCGCCGAAGCCGGCCAGACCATTTTCCATTTGCACGTCCACGTGATCGGGGGCCGTCCCCTGACATGGCCACCGGGATAGACGTGCTTGCCCACGCTCCCCTCAACCAACCCTCCCCGTCAGGGCAACACCCATCTCCGTGTGCTCTTTTCCATGCCTTTGATCCCGTCGTTGCGTCGTCAGCTCAGCAACTTTCTCAAGCTCACACACAAGCTGCAACGCCTCACTCAACCCTACTTCCTTCCCCTGGAGGAGACCGACGGCTGGCAGTTTCTTGGCCTGCTGGTGGCCTTGATCTTCTGCGTTGGCGGTGTTGTGCTGTTTTTGCTGACAGCCCTCATGGCTGCGGTCCACGGCGTCCTTCCCCAACTGACGGACACCTATCTGGGTGGGGTGGAAGGGTGGCTCAGAACCACTTGGTCAAGCTGGTGGGGCGTGCTGTTCTGTGGACTGTTTGCCGCTGGGTGCTTGTCCTTTTTTGCGATACGGCGTCAACTGCGACGGCGACGCTGGTTACCCTGGTTGTTGTTGGGTGTCATCGTCTTCATGCTCCTGGCGGTGAACGGAATTAATGCAGGGATCGGCTTCATTGCCCGGGATCTCACCAATGCGCTCATTGGCCGGGATCCTGAAACCTACGGTAGAAATATCTGGATCTACGTCATCTGCCTCATTGTGGCGCTGCCCATTCGCACGTCTCAAGTCTTTTTCGCAGCGAAACTTGGAATTCTTTGGCGAGAGTGGCTCTCCAAAAGTCTGGTCACGGACTACATGACGGATCGCGCTTATTATCGAATTAATCCCAATGACGAACAGGTCACTGATATTGACAACCCAGATCAAAGAATTTCAGATGACACGAAAGATTTCACAGCGCAAACACTTGCCTTTACCGTAAGTACTTTTGATGCTATTCTAGCATTTTCGTTGAACATTTTCATTTTGTGGAATATCAGCAAGTCATTAACGTTGGTTACATTTGTATATACCTTAATCTCTTCCACTATTCTGATTATCTCTAGTCGGAAGTTAGTCAAGCTTAACTTCAATCAGTCGCGCTATGAGGCTGATTTTCGTTATGGACTGGTCCACGTGCGGGACAATGCCGAATCCATTGCTTTTTACCGTGGTGAAAAACAAGAACAGGAGGAGACGGAACGCCGCCTCGGCATTCTGGTCAAGAACTTTAATCTATTGATTATCTGGGAAACCATCATCAAGGTCATTCAACGCTCCAGTTTCTATGGATCGTATTTAATTCCTTATCTAATTCTCTCCGGTCCCATCTTGCTTGGAGAGATGGAGTATGGAGAATTTTCCCAAGCCCACCTACATCTCAGCCAGGTGGAATTTGCCCTTTTCTTTATTGTTAGTAACATCGATGCGCTAGCCCGGTTCTCCGCCTCCATTGGCCGCCTTGCCGGCTTCCAAACCAACGTCGAGGAAACGGTGCGGGAATCCCGGGCGGCCCGGCAAGCGATTCCCAGTGGGGACGGCCTTGTGGTGCGCCATGCCACCCTTGCCACACCCCAGACTGATCGCGTCCTGATTGAAGATCTGAGCCTCAGTGTGAGCGGCAACGAGCATCTCCTGGTTGTGGGACCGTCCGGCTGCGGGAAAACCTCCCTGCTGCGCATGGTCAGTGGCCTGTGGAGTCCCAGGGAAGGGACGGTGGAATCGCCCCAGCCGGGTGAACTGCTGTTTATCCCCCAGAAGCCCTACATGACTCTGGGGACCCTGCGAGAGCAGCTTTGCTATCCCCAGCCGCCGGATCCGGCCCTCTTTTCCGACGACCACCTGAGATCCGTGCTGGAGTTGGTGAATTTGGCGGCCCTGGTGCAGCGCTACCCCGATTTCAACGTGAAGCAGGACTGGCCACGGCTGCTCTCCCTGGGAGAACAACAACGGCTGGCTTTTGCCCGTTTGCTGCTCAATTCCCCCCGTTACGTGGTGCTGGACGAGGCCACCAGTGCGGTGGACGTGAAGACGGAACGCCACCTCTACAACCTGTTGGCAGAGCGCAACATCGCCTTCATCAGCGTCGGCCACCGACCCACGCTGACCGCATTTCACGACAACGTTCTGGAACTGGACGGCTCCGGCTCCTGGCGTTTGATCCCTGCCGGAGACTATGGAACGAGTCCAGCCTGAGGGACAACTTCACCGCCAGCAGCGTACGCTGGATTCGTTGCGTGTCTTCCCCCCATGACCGATTCTGCCTCGACAGACCCTGGCAGTGCAGCAGCGGAGGCGTCTTCACCACCAACATCCAGCGCCACCACCAACGAAGCGCCCAGCTTCGGGTGGAGCAGTTATGCCGAGCGCATCAACGGACGTTTTGCCATGGTGGGAATTCTGGTCGTTGTCGCCATCGAACTCTGCACCGGCTCCACGGTGATTCGTTGGCTGAATCCCGGCTGAGCGTGTGGTCATTGATCCTGGAAACTCTTTGCTGCCTCGGCTTCTTCCAGCCGTCGCCCCAGCCGCTCGGCCCAACCCTTCACCCAGCCCAGATCCGCGGCACTGAAACAACGGGGACTGGCGCCGGCCACCACCAGCAGCCCTTGGGCGCCCAGGGGTTCCAGTAGCACGGCTGGGGTACCCTCCGGCAGATAGGTGAATTCCCGGCGTGCGGGGAAGAGCTTCAGGTTCACCAGGTAGAGACGTTGCTGGCCGCTGAGCACCCGCCGGACCAGGGGACCGTCCTGATAGGGCACACCCGTCAGCAGGCCACGGCTCAACAGCAGGCGCTGGTTCCAGACACAGTGGACGGCTACGGCGGCAGTGTTCAACAGCAGCATCTGTGACCCCCACCCCAACTCCTCCCGAACGCCGTCGGGCAAGCCCTCCGCCAACTGCAATCCCTGCTCCCCAGCCAGGGCCAACGGTTGTTGCGCAGCGGGATCCACGCGGGTCCAGTTGAGCCCCACCAACATCAGACCGACCGCCATCAGGGAGCCCACCACATCGGCACGCCCCAGGCTCACGTTGGCCGGGCTGTTTCCTGCCGTCAGGTGGTTCAACGCCAGGGCCAGAGAACCGATACTGCCGGTTAACAGACTGAGGCGTGCTCCCGTCGTCATGGATTGCTGACACCAAGGGTATTCACCATGGCAGTCCATGGTCGGCGCCACTGAAATGTGAATATCGGCCCCAATACCCATGAAGACCGCAACAGCCTTTGCCGCCATTGCGCTGGCCGCCGTGGCCTCCGACGGCGTTTGCACCCGCGAGGAAGCCCGGACCCTGCGCCGGGACCTGGAGTTTCGCTATCCCTACACCCATATGGACGAGACGGCCATGGGCACTCTATTCGACCAGTTGTTGCAGCGCATTCGCGAGGAGGGCCATGGCGCCCTGTTGGCGGAAGCCGCCGGCGCCCTTGACCGCCAGCAGCAACTGACGGCCTTTGCCGTGGCGTGCAACCTGGTCAGGAGCGATTACCGCACCACTCCCGAGGAGGAGGCCTTCCTGGAGGATCTGGCCCAGGCCATGGGCCTCGATGCCGCTGAGCGCAAGACCATCCCTGATGTGTTGACCATTCTGTATCGTGACGCCCTCCAGCCCCGACTCGGGACAGAAACGGCAGTATGAAGGAATAGAGCTGGGTGATGGCAATGGGATGGTTTCCGGGACTGTTGCTGCTGGGTCTGCTGGTGCTGGCGCCGCCGTCCATCGCCATGACGGCCGCCGACTTCCCGACCACTCCACCCGTGCAGGAGCGGGTTGTGGATCAAGCAGAGGTGTTCAGCCGTGCTGCAGTCGGGGAGTTGAACCGCTCTCTGTCCGAGTTGACCAGTTACGGTGTGGCGGCCAATCTGATCACCCTGGGACGGGTAGATTACGGCAGCACCGCCACCACCGTGGCAACGGATTTACTGGAGCGCTGGCAACAGCAGGATCCGCAGGCGCGGTTGGTGGCACTGGTAGAAACCAGGACAGGCCAGGTGGCCTTGGTGGCCAGCCCCGCCCTGGCCCAACGTCTTCCTTCCGGCCTGCTGCAAAGCACGGCGGAGGACACCATGGCCGGTCAATTGCGCCGCGGTGAAGGTTACCGCCTGACAATGCTGCAGGGTATTCGGCGGTTGGACACCGTTCTGGCTGGCGAAGCCGATCCCGGACCGCCAGTCCTGGAGGCTGCCACGCCCGCTGTGCGCTCCAACGTACCCAGCCATGCGGAGACAGCCGCCAGCAACGCTTTGATCTGGGTGGCAGTGTTGCTTGGATTGGGGACGGTCATTCCCATGCTCACCTGGTGGGTATTTTCCCGCTGATGCCTTCGTTGTCATGGCCTTGAACCGCTGGCTCGGACGTCTGGTGGGGGGGCAGGGCAAGGAGAGTCGCCTGCGGCGGCTGGAGGCGGCCACCGCAGCGGCGCTGCGAATTCAGACCATCGAACTGCGACATTTCCAGGGAGATTTGGTGCGCCTTGACCGGGAGCTTGGTTTCAGCAGTGGCAGGCTGGCCATGGTGGCCAGTCAGTTTCGTCAGGCCATGGCCGTGTGCAAACGGGAGTTGCCGGAGTTGCAGGCCTGTCGCAGGGAGTGGACCCCGGAGCAACTGCAGCAACTGCAACTGGTGGAAGAGGTGGTGGGCGCCTACCGTCAGCATGGATCCGGAAACGTCAGTCGTGATTCGGGTCTCAGCCAGGCGCCCGAGATGGTGCCCCGCAGTTTGCTGGGCCTCTTTTCCCGAATACGGAATCGTCTTGCACCCGGTGCCGAAGCCGCCACGGTGGCAGGATTTCGGCGGCAGCGGGATTCCACGCTGGTCTCGCTGCGGATTCTGCTGTTGCTGGTGTTGATGCCGCTGTTGTTTCAGCAATTCAGCCGCACCCTGTTGGTGGGTCCCCTGGTGGACCGCATTGCCCCGGTTGTTCCCGTGATCATGTACACCCGAGGGACGCTGGAGGAGCGTGCTGTCGAGAAGTTGCGCATCTACAAGGAAGAACTGGAATTTGAAGCCCTGCTGCGGGGGGAGGCGGTGCCGTCCATTGAGGACATGCAATCCAGCCTGCGGAGAAAGGCCGATGAACTACAAACGGAGAGCGAGCGGGAGAGCACTACGGCCATCAAGAATCTGCTGTCGGACGGATTTGGTGTGCTGGGATTTGCATGGGTCTGCATCCTCTGCCGGGAAGAACTACGGGTGCTGCGCAGCTTTTTTGATAAGATTGTTTATGGTCTGAGCGATAGTGCCAAGGCGTTTGTCATTATTCTGTTCATGGATATGTTCGTTGGCTATCATAGTCCCGAAGGATGGAATGTTGTGCTACAGGGAATTTCCAGACACCTGGGATTGCCTCCTAACCCAGGTTTCATTGGTTTATTTGTGGCAACGTTTCCTGTGATTTTGGCCACAATCTTTAAATATTGGATTTTCCGCTATCTCAATCGTGTCTCTCCCTCGTCCGTGGCCACACTGCGGAACATGAACGGCGGAGGTTGATGTGGACAGCACGATAGTGCGCAACGGCCCGCCAGGGCATGGGGTTCTGGTGTTGGGAGGCAGTGGCAGCGGCAAGAGCCAGTGGGCTGAACACCTAGCGTCCACCTGTCGGCAGCCGGTGCTCTATCTGGCCACCGGTGATGCCACGTTGGCGGACATGGATTGGCAACAACGTCTCCAAAGACACCGCCGCCGCCGCCCGGCCAGTTGGCAGACCCATGAGTGTGGTGCTGCCTTGCCGGAAGCACTGGCCGCCGCGGAGACAGCGCCGTTGCGGCTGGTGGACGCCCTGAGTAGTTGGGTCGGCACGCTACTGGAACTGGAGGAGTCTGCCTGGCACGCACGAGTTGAGCAGTTGTTGACCTGCATCCCCCCGCAGCAGGGCTGCACCGTCCTGGTGAGTGACGAGGTGTCCTGGGGGGTGGTTCCGGCATTGGCCAGTGGCTATTGCTTTCGGGAGCGCCTGGCCCGCCTCAACCGCCGTGTGGCCCAGCGCTGCCAGAACCATTGGCTGGTGGTGGCCGGCCGTGCCGTGGATTTAACCCGATGGTCTCAGCCGGTTCCCGACCCCCAGCCTTAAACAGTCCATAGCCAACGCCTAAGCCGATGATCATATAACCTTGATGTTGGATATGGAAACCGTGATACGTTCAAATTGACGTTACATTGCCGCCCTAAGCGGCTGACAAGAATGTCCGAGCTTGGTTTTGACGGCGTCGTCTCACGCCGAATCGTGCTTCTGGGAGGCGCGGCTTTCGGGGTGGCCGCCTTTGCTGATGCGGCACTGCCTCCCAAGGCCGAGGCGGTTGCCATGGAGTTTGATCCTGTCAGTGCCAACCAGGAGGACACCATCACCCTGCCCGATGGATACACTTGGCACGTGGTGGCCTCTTGGGGGGATCCCCTGTGGTCCAGCGGCAATGCTTTCGACTCGACCTCCCGGGGAACGGCAGAATCGCAGGCCATGGCCTTTGGCGACAACAACGATGGGATGAGTTGCTTTGCCGTGGGCAATCGTACCCTGTTGGCAGTCAACAACGAATATACAAACCCTATGATCGTCTGGGGCAATCGTGCCTCGCAAAGCTATGAGAACGAGGATGATATCCGCAAGGGGATGAATGCCCATGGGGTCAGTATGATGGAAATCCGTCGCGGCGCCCAGGGTTGGCAGGTGGTCAAGGACTCTCCGCTGAATCGCCGTATCACCCCGGACACCCCCATGGACATCACCGGTCCTGGCCGTGGCCATGATCTGCTCAAAACCCGGGAGGATCCCCAGGCCGTTCTGGCCCTTGGCACCTTCAACAACTGTGGCAACGGCCGTACTCCCTGGGGCACCTACCTCACCTGCGAGGAAAACTTCCATAGCTACTTCCATAGCCCCTCCAATCCGGACTGGACACCCACCGATGCCCTCAAGCGTTATGGCGTCAAGGCCAGCAACGATCGCTACGGCTGGGCCACGATTGCGGAGCGTTTTGATCCAGCCCTGGAGCCCAACGAGCCCAACCGGTGTGGTTACATTGTGGAGATTGATCCGGCAAATCCCATAGCCCGACCCCGCAAACACACTGCTATGGGGCGCTTCAAGCATGAAAATTGCGAGATGGTGGTTGCCCGTGACGGGCATATCGTGGCTTATATGGGAGATGACGAACGGGGGGAACACCTCTATAAGTTTGTGTCCAGCAAAGTTTATCGCCGCGGGATGGACAACCCCTCCACCTTGCTGGAGGACGGTACCCTCTATGCCGCCCGCTTCGATGAGAACGGCACAGGTGTCTGGCTGGAGCTGACGCCTGAAACCACGGGCATGGACACGGCTGAAATCTGCATTCACACCCGCCAGGCAGCAACGGCCGTAGGGGCTACCACCATGGACCGCCCTGAGTGGGTAACAGCCAACCCCAAGGCTATCGAAGCCTATTGCTGCCTCACCAACAACAAAAACCGGGGCAAAAGTGGTCAGCCTGTCAATGCGGTCAACCCTAGGCCCAATAACCAGTATGGACAAATCGTGCGTTGGATCCCCGCTCAGGGAAATCACTCCAACCAGGAGTTCAAATGGGATCTTTTTGTCATGGCAGGCAATCCCACTGTTTATCAGGATGCCTATTCCGGCTCCAGTAATATAACCCCGGATAATATGTTCAATTCTCCTGACGGTTTGGCTTTCGACAGCCAAGGACGGCTGTGGATTCAAACGGATGGAAACTACAGCAATGCCGGTGACTTTGCCGGAATGGGCAACAACCAGATGCTGCTGGCGGATGCCGGAACCAGATCCATCCGACGTTTCCTGGTGGGTCCCAGGGAATGCGAGGTGACCGGTATCACCTGGAGTCCCGACCGCACAACCATGTTTGTGGGCATCCAGCATCCTGGTGAGCGCAATCCCGACACTTGCCATTTCCCGGATGGTGGTATGAGCATACCCCGCTCCAGCGTGATTGCCGTTGAAAAACCCGGTTGGTTCGGTCTGGGCCGTGCGGCCATCGGCTGAACTTCAATGGGGCCTGACGCCCGGCTCCAGGTAGGTGCTCTGCCTGAGGCTCTCCTCCACATGGGTAATGAATCGGTGTGCATCAGGAACGGTGAGGTTGCCCGCTGCAATGGCAATCTCACTGTCCCGCCTCAGGCGCTCCACAAGGCTCCGGGGATCATGGTCCAGGGCCGTGAGCACATCGGACGTGGTGTTCCCCCGCGCCACCTGCGCCACCTGGTAGCCTCCTTGAGACGCCAAGCGGATATGCACCGCGTTGGTGCGGCCAAACAGGTTATGGAGATTTCCCATGATCTCCTGGTACGCCCCCCCCAGAAATAAGCCCATCCAGTAGGGATTCGGTGGCTGGAGGTGGTGAAGCTCCAGTAGGGATTTAT
Organism: Candidatus Synechococcus spongiarum LMB bulk15M; assembly: GCA_002018045.1. Lineage (GTDB taxonomy): Bacteria > Cyanobacteriota > Cyanobacteriia > PCC-6307 > Cyanobiaceae > Synechococcus_B > Synechococcus_B spongiarum_E. The sequence continues at coordinate 4,595 of MWLD01000008.1, read as the reverse complement.
GCGTGCCGGAATTGATAAAACGATTCAACTTGCCATCGGAATCACAGGTAAGATCCGCAAAAGTTCCAAGAACTTGCGGGGGCTCATGGAGACGATGGATGGGCATTACCGGGAAGAGTTGGTCAATGGCCCAGGTATCCGGAGCTGAGCGGAAAATAGAGAGATTTGCATAATACGTGGCTGCCAGTGCCGTGGTAATGGGCTGGAGATCGGCAGGGACAGGCTGGTTGCCCAGGTGGTTGGCAATGGTGCGGCAGCAAGCCCAATAGAGTTGTTCCGCTGTACCGCGATCACTGAGGGATAGATAACCCAAACGAAACGCGGAGAGTGCATCGTCCTTGAACTTCACTGCATCATGCCAGGCTTCTTGCAAGTTCTCCGGTGTGACGGTGGCCAGCAACTCCCGCAGATTACGCACCAACAGGGGCTCTTCCTCCTGCGACGGAGGGACCACCGCATTCACCCTGCCCGTACTCAGCACGTCAAACACCAGCACACTGAAATGGCTGGCAACGGCCCGCCCGCTTTCACTCACCAGGGTGGGCATAGGCACACCCCGGGGTTGGCAACACTCCTGGATGGTTGCCACCACGTCGTTGGCATAGTTCTGCAGGGAGTAGTTGGTGGATGCCGCCGTGGCCGTGCAACTGCCGTCATAGTCCACCCCCAGTCCGCCACCCACGTCCAGATAGCCCATGGGCGCTCCCAGGGCCACCAACTGCACATAGATCTGCCCCATTTCCTGCAGGGCCTCTTTCAGCACGGCAATATCGCTGATCTGGCTGCCGATATGCACATGGAGAAGCCGCAGTTCCTCCAGCAGACCCACGTCCCGTAAAGTGTTGACGGTAGTCAGTAGATCCGGAACCGAAAGCCCGAACTTGGCTCCGTCTCCACTGCTGTTGCCCCAACGCCCTATGCCCTGAACCGAGAGTTTTGCCCGCACACCCATGAGGGGCGCCATGCCCAACCGGCGGCTGCAGGCCGTCAGGCCGTCCACCTCGTCGGGTTGCTCGATCACCACCAGGGGGCGCCGTCCCAGCCGTCGGGCAAGAATAGCTGTTTCCAGGTAGCGAGTGTCTTTGTAACCGTTGCAGACGAGCAGGGCATCAGGATCGTCCAGAAGAGCCAGGGCAATGAGTAGCTCCGCTTTGCTGCCCGCCTCCAGACCGAAGTTCCAGCGCCGCCCCACCCGCACCACATGCTCCAGGACGTGGCGTTGTTGATGACACTTGATGGGGAATACGCCCTGATACCGGCCCCGGTAGCCGTACTGGATTATGGCGCGCTCGAATGCGTCGTGAAGCCTGGCCAGACGGTCTTCCAGGATGTCGTCGAAGCGAATCAGCAGGGGCAAGGACAAGCTTCGCGCTTGCAGGCTCCGAACCAGGGACACCAGATCCAGACAACCGCCCCGCTCGGCGCGCGGTCGCACCATCACATGGCCCTGCTCACTGACGGAGAAGTAGGGTTGTCCCCAAGCCTCCAGGCCATAGAGCCGGCTGCTCTGCGCCGCGCTCCAGTTGGTCCGATCCGTCAACGGCTGCTTTGGGGTAAAATGCATCTGCTCCAAATCCTTGACCAACTCCAGGGTATCGCCACCAGCCCGCGGGACCATGCCCTGGATTTCGGACATGCGCACCGACACTTGGCGACCGTAAAACGTCGGGAAGCCATGGGGCCGTTCGCCACCTGGCGGTGATCCTCCGTCACGGAGCGCTTTCCGTAACGTCCTCCCTGGTTTGCGTCAACAGCAGATCCACCACATGGCCCAGGGCGGCCCGATGGCTGTCTCCTTCCTGGCGGCGGCGCCGGTAAAGGTCCAGTTGACGATCCGCGCAGGTCCCTTCCCGGGCAACGGTCAGGGTGTGGCGCAACTCCGTTTCACAATCCAGCGCACGGGCGTCGTCCGCCAATTGCTCCTGGAGTTCCTCCAGGATGTGGAGACACTTCATCCTCCCTCCTTCACGGCTCCGGCGCCCGAAAACCGCGGACACGCCATAACGCTGCGCAATCCAACGGTCCTCCTCTATCAGTTCCGTGAACGGCTCTGCCGGCAGCTTGCCCATCTGCGCCTGGCGCATCAGCCAACGGATCAGGCACGCATACAGCGCCACAACGGCCACCCCGTCCTCAATGCGGGTACAGACGTCACAGATGCGCAATTCAATGGTGGGGAAGGCGTGAGACGGTCGGATGTCCCACCACAGCTCGCTGCCGTCCCGAATGAATTTCAGCCGCCGGTATTCAGCCATCATGCGGTCGTAGTCCGCCCGGGAATACAGCGGATTGGGCATGCCGGTGCGGGGCAGGGCGCCCACCAGGCTCAACCGGTAGGACTTGAATCCCGTCTCCCGGCTACCGCTGAACGGCGACGAGGTGGACAGGGCATGAAGCAGCGGCAGGTAGCGGCGCAGCCCGGTCATCACCAGAATGCGGGTATCCGGATCACCAAATCCGGCGTGGACGTGCATGCCGCTGATGACAAACTGCCGGACGTTGTCCTGGAAGTTGGCCAGAAAGCGCTGATAACGCTCACCCGGCGAAACCTTCTGCATCTCCCATGCCGCAAAAGGATGGGTGGAGGACGCCATCACCAGGGCGCCGTGCCGTTCTGCCGCATCGATAACGATTTTTCGGGTATCCCGCAGGGCCGTGCGCACCTCCGCTACCGAATTGCAGACCCGGGTGTTGGTTTCAATCTGGCAGCGGCAAAGTTCCCGCACCACCTTGTGGGGAGTACAGGTGTTCCCACAGGCCTCGAAAATGCCTGCATCGGGATCGGTCAACAGATCACCGGATCGGGGATCCACAAGAAAAAGTTCTTCCTCCACCCCCAGGGTGACGGGGAAGCGATCACTACTGTCCGTCATGATGTGCGCACCCTTCAACAACGCAGTAGAACCCAGCGGGATGGGAGGCCAATGCGCACCAGTTGACTGATTCGAATCAAGCCTAGTACAGGTTGGCACCCATGACCACCTGCCACGGTTGTGTTGCCGTCAAGCCGGTACGGACGGGGAGATCAGGCCCCTACCTGGGCGCCACGGCCAGCAACCGGTCCAGCTTGGCCTCCAGATAGCGGAGGAACGGGGCAGCAGACAGGGAACCGCCGGTAACCTGTTGCACCAGTTGCTCGCCGTTCACCCGGCGTCCCAGGGGATGTACACGGCGGCGGAGCCAGCTCAGAAGCCGGCTCTCCCCACCAGCAGCCACGTGGGTTTCGACGGGACCGATCTCGGCTTCCATGGCTTCCGTCAACTGGGCGGAAATCAGGTGACCCAGTGCATAGCTGGGGAAGTAGCCAAACAGGCCTTCGCTCCAATGCACATCCTGCAGACAACCTTCACTCACGTGGTCCGGGGTGATGTCCAGATAGCGCGCCATGTGGGCACACCAGTGCTCCGGCAGCTCAGCCACGGGCATGTTGTGCTCCAGCAGATCGGTCTCCAGCTCATAGCGCAACAGGATATGGAGGCAGTAGCTCAACTCACCGGCTTCTACGCGAATCAATCCGGGGTCCAGGGGATTCATGGCCATCCAGAGACCGTCGGCGTCCCCCCAGGGTGCGGCGCCAACCGCCTCCGCAAAGCGGGGTGACCACACCTGGCTGAAGGCCCGCCCCCGCGCCACACGATTTTCCCAGAACAGGGACTGGCTCTCATGGACCCCCATGGACGTGGGGGCTGCCAGGGGCCAGCCAAAACAGGGACTCTCCTGCCCCGGCAGACCCTGGTCGTAGAGGCTATGGCCCCACTCGTGGGCCGTCGCCATAAAAGCACTGAGGGGCTGTTGGACCAGGGTACGGCTGGTGATGCGGAAATCCCGAGGCCCCAGGTTGGTGGAAAAGGGATGAGGGGAACTGGCCAGCACACAGCGACGCTCGTCAAAGCCCCAACACGCCAACAACTGCTCACAGAGGGAACGCTGCACCGCTTGGCCCGTGGTCCACTGGGGCATTGCCCGGCGTGGCCTGCCGCGGACCCGTTCCACCAACGCCGGCAGCCGTTGACGCAGGGGAGCAAACAGCTCCTCCAGACGTTGATGGCCGACGTCCGGTTCAAAGGGCTGGGCCAGGGTTTCCCAGGGGGAGCGGGGCTCCGCCAACTGGCGCACCTGCTCCAGCCGCAGGCGGATCAACTCCTCCAACGCCGGAGCAAAGGTGGAAAAATCCCGGTTGCGCCTGGCGTCCTGCCAGAGGCTGTAACCGCGGGCCCGGGCTCCTGCCAGGGCGTTGACCAGGGCAGGGTCCAGGCGACACTGGCGCTCGTACTGTTGCCGCAGGAGCGCCAGGTTCTGCTGCCAGTCGGCCTGGTCGTCAGGGGGAAGCTGGCCGAGGCCGGCTTCTGCCGCTGCCAGCAACTCCCCATAGCGGGCGCCGGTTTGACGACTGTGGATCTGTTGCGCCACCCAGGCCAACTGCTCTCCGCGCCAAGCCGCCCCGTCCAGAGGCATGGCCGTGTTCTGATCCCAATACAGGCAGCTATTGATGCTGGCCAGGACATGGGTCTCCCGCTGATGGCGATGGAGTTGATCAAAGGCTGCTGTGGACAAGAACGGTGCCCGACGGAGATGGATCCTGTTTAGCTGAGCGC
>MWLD01000042.1 GCA_002018045.1 Candidatus Synechococcus spongiarum LMB bulk15M | reverse complement strand
TTGGGGCAGGGGTTGACAGGGCTTGACGCCTGAACTTCAATCGAGGCCCAGGTCGCTGAGGATCCGGCTAGCCATGGCATCGGCCTTCACCTTGGTGTACACCTTTTCCACCCGGCCTTGTGGGTCTACCACAAACGTGTGGCGGGACATGCCTATGTATTCACGGCCCATGAACGTCTTGGGACCGTAGCTTCCGTAGGCCTGGGCCACGGGGCACGGTTCCGCGTCCGTGAGCAAGGTGAAGGGTAGTTGGTGCTTGTCGATGAACCTGGTGTGACTGGTGGCAGGGTCTTTGCTGATGCCCAACACCTTGATGCCGTGGTTCTCGAAGACGGACCATGCGTCTCGGAAGCCACAGGCTTCCTTCGTGCAACCCGGGGTATCGTCCTTGGGGTAGAAGTAGATCACCACCCGTTGTCCGGCAAAATCAGCCAAGGAAATCGACTGGCCGGAGGCATCCGGCAGGGTGAATGCAGGGGCCACCTCACCAACTTGGGGAGTCATCGCAACGGGAACAACACGGCGCAAGCTTAGGCAAGTCTGGCGCCACGCCATGGGGCAATTCCTTGATCCTTTGGCTGAGTCCCCTCGATGAACGGCAGCATCGCCCGGAGTGGCTCCAGCCAGCGGAGCGGGAGGCCCTGAAGGACTTGTCGCCGCAACGGGCCCAGGAGGTGCTGAGGAGCCGGGTGCTGCTGCGACGATTGGCGGCCCGGGTTCTGGGTTGTGTACCCCAGGCGGCGCCTCTGCGGGCCGATCCTGGCCAGCCTCCCCGACTGCGAACCGCTCAGGGCTGGCATCTGGGTCTGAGTCACAGCCGAGGCGCTGCCCTGGTGGCCATGGCTCGCCAACCGCTGGGGATCGACCTGGAAGCCAGCAACCGCCCCGTCACCCCGGCGCTGGCCCGCCGGTTCTTCTCTTCCCGGGAGGCAGACGCCCTGGATGCCATGGAGCGGGAGCACGGCCCCCAATGGATGCAACGCCGACGGCTGGCCTGCTGGTTGGCCAAGGAAAGCCTCTGTAAGCTCCTCGATCAACCCTTGCTTCCCATCCTCAAGGCCTGGCGCTACGATCCGGATCGTCAAGCCTTGACTCACCTGCGGGGCCGCAGGATCCCTTGCCGGGTCGGCTCCAGCGGGCAATGGTCCTGGGGGTGCTGCACCCTGACGCCTGCTCGGTTCAGCTTCTGGAGCGGTGCAGTGCTGCCTGAGGCGGAACCCGGCGCACGGCGTCGGATCAGAGAGCACGGCTGCTAAAGATCCTTGAATTTTTGCTGGTGTCCTCAGGAAAGTGATGTTAATCTTGCAACTGCCTATTTAGCCTCCCAAGTGTGATGACGTTTCTCTCAAGTGGTTGCAGCCCGAGCCTGGTATTGAGATGCTTGCCACGGAATGTGTCTGCATGGGGACTGGCCCTCGTCTGTACTGCAATGCCCCTTGTCGGAATGGCTCAGGAGCCGGAAGAGGAAACCGACCCATCGCTTGATTTGGGAACGATTACGATCACGGGTCAGAAGTCCAGGCGCTCCCTGGCGGAAACGGACGGCAGTGTCACCGTTGTCTTTCCAGGCGAGAACGACGGTACGGCGGGAGCAGCGGATAACATCTTTGGCGTGGCTGAGCGGCTGGCCAACGTGATGCCGTTCGCGGCCAGCAGCGGTGTAGCCATCCGCGGCATTGGTCAGACCGGCTTCGCCTCGGGTCCCACCTTCGGGCAAACCAGTTACCTGGTCACCCGTGGCCCCGGTGATCTGGTTGCAACCTATGTGGATGGTATTCCGGTCTCCGTCTATGCCGGGCCTTTCGGCTTCTGGGATGTGGACCAGGTGGAAGTGCTGCGCGGAGCCCAAAGCACCGTTTTGGGACGCGGCTCCCTTGGCGGGGCGATTGTCGTTGAAAATGCCGACCCCACCTTCACAACGGAAGCGGCTGGTCAGTTGAAGGCGGGGACAAACAGAGGCGGGTTGGGAACGTCTTTTTCCGTCAGTGGTCCGATTCTGGAGGACCGTTTTGCCTATCGTGTTGCGTTTGATCGGCAGGTTGGCCCCAGCTTCATTGAAAACGTCACAAGAAACACAAACGGAGACCGGCAAGAGCTTTTAAGCCGGAGAGTGAAATTCCTCTATGCAGAAGAGCGTGGCGCCGAAGTGGAGCTCAGCACGTTTTTCAGTGAGACGAACGTGGGAACCCACTACGTGGATGCCGGCGCCTGGCCGGATAGGAGGGTGACCAGAGCAGATCCCAATACGGACCTGGAGAATCATGCAACAGGGGCTTCACTACGTGGGAGTTGGCCGTTAGGGCGGCCGTCGCTTTCGTTGGAATCCGCCACCGTATGGGTTAAGGAAGATGCAGAAAGCCGGTTTGACGTGGACCAGACGGAGATCCCTGGTGATATTGCCAATTTCAAAGACAACATTCGTACTTTGAGCCAAGAATTAAGGCTTCGCTATGCAGGAGAGAATTTTAATGGATTTATCGGAGCGTATTTTGAAGATTTTCAAGGTAAAGGAGATACTAAGTCCGGGATTTTTGGAGAGAAAACCATAAAACAGGATATTCAAACAACAGCACTCTTTGGAGAAGGAAAGTGGCCACTGTCCAAGAAAATGGATCTTACTATAGGTATGCGAGTTGAACAGGAGAACAATAAGACATCTGTCAATGCAAGCAACATCGTCAACTTTACCAAACTGGGTTCAGACTCTGCGAGACTTCAACAGTTGGCACCAAAAGGGCAAGAGTTAGCTGCGAAAAGAGCTGCCGGGACAATAACACAAGCTGAACTGGCTGAACTGGTTGATTTGGGTACTTTATCGGGCAGAATACAAAATGGAACATTTATAGAAAGAAAAAACGTAGATGAAAAATTCAATAAAAAATTCTCTGTTTTTCTTCCTAAAATAGGATTGTCTTACAAAGTGTCGCCTGAGACACGCGTTTATAGTACTGTTCAGCGCGGCTACCGGGCTGGCGGTGCGGGCACCAGCCTGGTTTCCGCCATACCCTTCGAGTATGATCCGGAAAGAACGTGGAACGTGGATCTGGGGGTTCGTCATAGCAGTGCTGATGGTCGCTTACGCTTAAGCTCGAATCTCTTCTATGTTGATTGGCAGGATCAGCAACTTCAGGTGCCGCCACCGGGCGGGGCCATTCTTCCCGATTTGATCTCTGTCAACGCAGGTCGGTCAAAAAGTTATGGCCTTGAGTTCGAGGCAGACTATCAGGCAAGCGAACGTTTGCGCCTGTTTGGATCCCTTGGACTCTTGCGCACGGAAATTACGGAGTCTACGGACGAGAGAGTGAAGGAATGGATTGGCAACAGTTTCACCATGGCTCCCAATACCACTATTAGTGCTGGATGGAGCTACGATTTCGGGAATGGCCTTGATTTTTCCATGGCCGCCAATTGGCGTGATCACTTTTTCTCTGATATTCAAAATACATCGACCGAGGAAGTAGATAGTCGTCTATTGGTTGACATGGGAGTTGGTTACCAATTCCCGAATCGCGATCTCAGGCTTGACTTGAAGGTGGCTAATGTCCTTAATCAAAAATACCTTAACTATTCCTACATTACAACCGTAAAAGGCGTTGCCAGCCGTTTAGCAGGTCTGGCGCAAGTGGATCCGGCTTTATCTCGAAGCTTATTGACTCTCCCAACAGAATCCAATGGAATTGTTTCACCTGGCAATGGCCGTGCCGTCAGCCTCGCCTTGACAGCGCGATTCTAGCTCTTGATCCTTGCCCGAAGATGACGTGATACCGGTTGGTGATGTCCGGGACCTAGAGGGTGCCGGCGTCTCCACCATGGGTCGGTCCGTTCGAGGTTGTCTTCTCGGCCCGCATGGCCACCAGCCAATCGGAATCCGCCAAGGTGGCCGGGGGAATCGGCAGTTGCAACTGTTCCAGAGCCATGAGGGCAGCGTAGCGCAATTCCCAGAACGAGCCTTCACAGGCGGCATCCTGCAGTGCCGCGCCCGCGTTCCGGGGGTCCAGACGGGCCAGGGTGATGGCCGCCGCCGACCGTGATTTCTGAAATTGGGGGCGGCGGTTGGCCAGAGCCTCCCGCACCAGAGGGAGAGGCTGGGGATCGCCTAGCCAGCCAAACAGCTTGATCATGTGGTAGTGGGCGCCATAGTCGTTCCAACCCCGATCAGCAAAACTTTGGGTCAAGGCCGCCAGCGTATCGGCTTCGGAAGAGGCCATGAGGGTGGCCACAGCCAGATAGACACGCCCGAAATCCGTGCCGTAGAGTTCCTGCACCAGAAAATCCAGGCTTGGGGTGGTGTCGTAGCGATGCACCAGGGTGACGGTGCCCGGATCGTCCAGCAGGATCCGATCCACCAGCGGTAGCAGAGCACCGGCTTGGGCAACACCACGCTGGTGCTGTTGATCTGCCAGATTCCGCACACCCCGCAAACGAAACACGGGTGACACCGGTGCAGCCGCAATGGCTGCCAAGGCGCCAAAAGCCCGGGCGTCCATCAAATCCTGAATCACCGCACGGCGTACGGTCACGTCCGGATGGAGCAGGTAATCCTCCAAAGCAGCCAGACCGTCCTTGTTGCCGGTCAGCCGCACCAAGGCCGCAGTGGCTGCCGTCACCAGGAGAGGGTCCTCCTCCTGCCGCAGTGCCTTCAGGGGAGTGACGGCCTCCTGAATCCCCAGACGGGCAGCAGTTTGGGCCACCACGCGCCGATTCTGCCGTCCATCCTTCAACAGTTGCAACAAGGCGTTTGTGACAGCATCCGGCTCGGCTTCCAGCTCAGCCAACGCCCAGACGGCATTCTCCACCAAATAGGTGTCCTCGCTATTCAGGCAGGATTGAATCACGGGCAACGCCTGCCGGGCCCCCATGCGAGCCAGACTTTCCACTGCTTTCCGTCGGGCAATGCGCTGGGCCTGGGCAGGGTGACAATCGGCAGCGCAGATCATCAGCGCCGCAACGGTCCGCTCATCCGGAAAGTTCACCAAATGGGCGGCCGCCAGGTAGCGGTCGCTCACGTCCTCCAATTCCTCCAGAGGCTTCCGCAGCGTGGCCAAAGCCTCCACCTGGCTGAGTCCTGGGAACAGATTCCGAAAACGGTTTGGGTCCACGGTGATGCTGGGGCAGGCGCTCATTCTCCCTTGCCCGGGCCCTCTCTCATCGACGCCTGGAGGCACGCCACAATACTGGAGCCGGCATGATGAACAATGGCAGGGACAGGGCAGACGGGCGGCACGGCGTTCTCCGCCGAAGACAACGATATGCTGTTGGCCGCAGTGAGTGCCCAACTGGCGACAGGAGCCTTCCCCGACCAGGACGGAGCCGTCCTGGCCCGGCTGGTGGAGGGCTTGGGGGATCAGCGGGGCTTGGTGCGATTCGGCTTTGCCGAGCGACTTGCCGCCATTGGCCTGCCTGCCACTCCCTTTTTGCGTCATGCCCTGAGGAAGCACGAGAACGTTGCCGTACGGCGGGCCGCTGCCAAAACCTTCACCTTGATCAAGGATCCGAACTCCATGGCCACGTTGAGGGAGGCCATGACGGACGATTCGGATCCGGTTGTACAGGGATCAGCGGCTGGCGCCTTGGCTGAACTGGGTGGCGTGGCCGTGCCCCTGCTGCTAGACACCTTGGAAGATCAGGATCCTCGGATCACTGCTTTTTGCAAAGGCTTGGCGGCCTGGGCCCTGGCCAGCATCGGGGCACGGGGGGCCGAGCAGTTGCGGCCCGCCATGGAGTCACCCCTGGCAGACGTGCGGGCTGCCGTTGTGGGCGCACTGGGAGATCAGATTCAGAACAGTGACGATCAAGAGGCCCTCACCCTGCTTCACCAGGCCCTTGAGGATTCCTCGGAAGAGGTGCAGGCGGAGGCTGTCACTGCCTTTGGCAAGCTGCAACATCCCCGCTTTATTCCGGTGCTGGCTGCCAGCTTGGAGAACTCGTCGTTCGAAGTGCGCAAAAACGCCGCCCTGGCACTCATGAAGTGCCGCAACGGGGCTGGCTTGCCCCCATTGGAGATGGCACAACAACGGGAAGGGGACGGCCCCTTGGCCACCGTGCTGGAGCTGGCCGTCACCCAACTGCAACGCAGCCTGGAGATGGGCTCCGAGGAGGGATTCAGGACCGGGTCCTAGCCATGGAACAGCGCGCCAGGGCAGCAGTGGCAGATTCCCTCACATAGGCATCCGCTGTCTCGTTGGCTGCCTGGGCTTGCAGATCCGCCTGGGCAGCGTCCAGACCCAACCCCGCCAAGGCGTTGATGCAGGCCACTTGAACCGCCACGTCTCCTTCCCGCAAGATCTGCTGCAGCCGTGGCAGCGCGGGCTCACCCATCTCCCCCAGGGCCATCACAGCGGTGATCTGCACAACAGGATTGGGTTCAAGGGCTTTGTGGCACAGCAGATCCAGGGTGGAAGCGGGGAACTGCAGTCCCGTCCACTGATCCGCCACCTGGGCCAGGGCTTTGCAGCAACTGGAGCCAACGGTGAGGTCATCGGTTCCGGCCAGGTGTTCCGTCAGGGGCTGCACAGCACGTTCCCCCACCGTGCCAAGGGCTTTCACGGCAGACCGGCGCAAGGGAACGTCCGGCTCGCCGAGCATGGCCATCAACCGGGGCACCACGGCTGGATCGTCACTCCGGGCCAGGGCCACTGTGGCCCGTGAGCGCATGTTGGGGTTGGGGTGACGGAGTTGCTCGAAGAGGTCATCCAAAGCCATGGGCGGACAAGGGGCAGGAAAGGCAGAATAGGTGTCTGCAAGGCAACAAAAAAGGCGCCGTCAGGGCGCCCTTTGATCAGGTTTTTGTCGTCACAGCCTGTTCAGGACAGGGACTCAATGACGTAGGAGAGCAGGGAGTTGTACTCCGCCAGCGCTTGGGGGCTCATGTCCCGAGGAGAGCAACCACGGTCACGGGCTTGGGCAAAGGCTGCCACATAGGGGGCGGTGGGGATGTTGAGGGTGCGGTACACCTCACGGGCGCCGGCAATGCCCCACTCGTCCAGGGGACCGGTGCCACCTACAACGAGGCAGTAGTTGATCAGCCGCATGTAGTGGCCAATGTCCCGGTAGCACTTGTCCACCTTGCCCTGATTGTCGCCAGCCTCACCGGCTTGCTTCAGGTAAGGGTACTTGGAGAAGCAGGCATCACCGGCTTCCTTGACAACGGAATCAAAACCAGCGGCCAGCTTTTCAGCAGCCTCAAGGCGGGCACTGGCCCTTTGAATACTGCCCTGAACGGATTCCAGATCGGATGCGGAAGGCATGCGACCGGCAGCGTCGGAAGCAGTGACGACGGTGGTAACAACGGACTTCATCGGAAACCTCGGGTGTCGATGGTGAGAAAAAGGGATTCGGGAGAGGATGGTTCAGCAGTTCCGTTAGCCGTTAGCCGAGGGCGCTGATGACACGGTCGAAGTAGGAGGCCGCTTCAGCAGACACCATCGAGCAATCACCCTTGACGGTTGCCATCTTGTTGTAGCGCTGCTGGAGCATCCGGTTGCTCTCGGCCATCTGGGTTTCCGTGTTGGTCTCGTTAATGTGGGCCAGGCTGGACGCCTTCATGATGGCCACAGCGCGAGCCTGAGAGGTGAGGGGAACACCCAGGGCAATGTAGGTCTCCTTCAAACCGTTCAGGCAGCGATCATCCAGGACGGAAGGATCACCCGCCAGCAAGGCGTAGGCGATGTAGCGAAGAATGATTTCACCGTCGCGCAGGCAAGCAGCCATGCGGCGGTTGGGGTAGCAATTGCCACCCGCCTGGATCAGACCTGTGTTCTCGCAGATCATGCCGGCCACAGCATCGGAAACGATGCAGTTGGCGTTGCTGGTGATGGCGTTTACCGCATCCAAACGTGTGTTGGCTTTGGCAATGTATTGCTTCAGGGAAGCAATTTCACCAGCGCCAATGCAGGCGGTTTTGGCGTCTGCGCTAACCGCAGCACGTGAAAAGGCGTCGAGCATGGGGACTCCAAACTGTCGCGAAAGGAAGAAGCGGCGGCTATGGGCACCGCAACCGTCTGCAAAAACGTAAGCCGGAAACGGAAACGGTGAACGGGACGGCCTGACGTTGGCAAGGTTTCTTTACAGGATGGGTCGTCTTGAACCCCACCAGGGTGCAAGCTAAAGGAAATCTTGAGGCCTCGATGCAGGCCCCGACCCTGTTCCCTACCATGACCCAATCGGACCCTGCCCCTTCCCGTCAGGAACTGGAGAGCACCCACAAGGAACTGAGCGACTATCGAGACCGTCTGGCCGCAGATGTGCTGGCCATGGGTCGGAAGCTCAAGCTGCCTCGCCCCATGGTGGAACAAAACATCGCCCAGCACGACGAGCTCAACCGGTTGGACGGTGTGCTGCGGCAACTGGAAGCACAGATCCGAACCATGGCCGATTAGCGGGCTTCCACCCCTTGCCCTGTGCTTGCTCCTTGCCGTTTTGCCATGAACGACTCCAACCCCGGACCTCGGGCTTCTCTCTCAGCCCGCGCCCTGGCCCTCATTCCTAAAGCCAGAATCCTTGGCCTACCGGGAGATCCGCGCTTGAGCGCGGCACAGCGGGCCATTTTTACCGAAGCCGATGAGCTGCGCCGCCAACTCCTCCCCAACGAGTTGGACCGTCTCAGTGGCAATCCCCACAGCGCCGCGAGGCTGGTGGGTGTCCTGCAACCCGAAGCGGAGGCGCTGGTGGCTCGGGCCCGCAGCCAACTGCTGGACGAGCAGCCCGAGCTCATCCAGCCCGGAGGGGGACTGTACCCGCCCTTCCGGGCGGCTGCCTGCTGGCGTGATCTCTGGCAATTTCTCCGCTGTGTGCTGTACGGCGCCGCCTCGGGCGTCGTTGACTTCACGGCCCCAAGAGGCGTGCAAGCCCTGGAGTTGCTCTATCAGGAGTTGCATGTGCCCCTGGGGGCCATGGTGCGTGGCCTGGAGTTACTCAAGCAGCACACCATGACGATTTGCCCAGGACAACAGGAAACGGGTGACACAGTCGTGGCCTGCTTCGATCACCTCATTGGTAGTCTGCAAGGCTTCCGGGCCAATCGGGAGCAAGGCAATCTCACCTGAGACCGGCATCGCCGGAGTCTCGGTCCGGAAGCTTCAAACCATGTCATCCAGGGCCGCAACACCTGGCAAGACCTTGCCCTCCAGCAGCTCCAGGCTAGCGCCGCCACCGGTGGAAATGTGGGACATCTTGCTGGCCACCCCGGCCTTTTCCACAGCGGCAACGGAATCGCCCCCGCCAATGATGGTGGTAGCCCCGACACTACTGCGTTCGGCCAGGAGCATGGCGATGCTGTTTGTGCCCATAGCAAAGGCATCAAACTCGAACACCCCCATAGGGCCGTTCCAAACGACGGTGCGGCACTCTGCCAGGGCCTTCTTAAAGGCGGCAACGGAGTCCGGGCCAATGTCCAGGCCCATCCAGCCTTCAGGGATGGCGTTGACGGAAACCGTCCGGCTGGCGGCATCGGCGGCAAAGCGATCTGCCACCACCACGTCGGTGGGCAGCAACAACTCCACGCCCCTGGTCCTGGCGGTGGCCTCCAGTTCCCTGGCCAACTCCAGCTTGTCGTCTTCCACCAGCGACTTGCCCACCGCCAGGCCCCGAGCTTTGTAGAAGGTGAAGATCATGCCGCCACCGATGAGCACCTTGTCGCATTTCTCCATCAGGCTGGCCAACACACCAATTTTGCTGGATACCTTGGAACCACCCACAATGGCCGCCAGGGGCCGTTGCGGCTGCTCGACGGCCCCTTGGAGATACTGCAACTCCTTCTCCATCAGCAGGCCGGACACACAGGGGCTGAGGTGAGTCGTGACCCCGGCGGTGGAGGCATGAGCCCTGTGGGCCGCCCCAAAGGCGTCATTGACGTACACCTGGGCCAGGGAAGCCAGTTGCCGGGCAAAAGCGGGATCGTTCTTCTCCTCCTCTTCGAAGAACCGCACGTTCTCCAGCAGCAACACCTGACCGGGCTGGAGTGCGGCAGCCTGGGCCGCCGCCTCGGGACCAATGCAGCGATCGGTTTTGGTGACGGGTTGCCCCAGAAGCTGGCCGAGACGGTCCGCCACGGGGGTGAGGCGCAGACCATCCACCACCTGCCCCTTGGGACGCCCGAAGTGGGCTGCCAGAATCACCTTGGCCCCCTTGCCCAGCAGGTCACGGATGGTGGGCAGCGCAGCACGGATGCGGGTGTCGTCGCTGATGGCGCCGTTGTCATCCAGCGGAACGTTGAAGTCAACTCGCACCAATACGGATTTGCCGCTCAAATCAGTGCTTGAGAGCGAAGTGATGCTGCGCTTGGCCAAGGGGAACAATCTCCATTCAGGGGTAGGCTAACCTTTTGCTATTACCCCGGGACCAGGTCCGGGACAGAGCAAGGAGGCTGGTCCTCGTGTTCGCCACCGTTCTCTTCCCCATTGATCGCAGCCAGGAAGCTGCCGAATCCGTCTCCAAGGCGTTGCAACTGGTCCAGGAGCACAACAGCCGTCTGGTGCTGTTGTCCGTTGTGGATCCCGCTAATCCCGCCATGGCAACGGAAGCCACCGTGGCGCAACTGCTGGCGACGGTGCAAAAGGGATTTCAGCAGGCTGGTGTGACCTGTGACGTTGTGGAGCGCCAGGGTAACCCGGCTTTTGTGATCTGTGACGTGGCTGATGAACTGAGCGCCGACGTGATCGTGGTGGCCAGTCGGGACACCACCGTGGACGACAGAGCGCCCACCATGGCCAGCCAACTGATCCGAATGGCCCCTGCCCTGTGTTGGTGGTGCCTTAGGAGGCTATGGAAATGCGTTGCAATTCATTATGTTTAAATGTTAGTGTTGCAGTAGTTATACAACTTAAGTAACGAGGAACTGGAATTTCAAGTCAGTGACCGTTGGCTCCTTCGAGCAGCTTGCTGGCTTGGGTGTCATGCATGTCATTCCTGATGGAACCACCGTCTGGTTGTTCAGAGAACGGCTGAGACAGGCAGAGGTGACTGAAGAGCTATTCCACCAGTTTGATGGGTATCTGAAGGAGAAAGCTCTGGAAGGGCGCGGTGGACAAATCATTGATGCCACTATCGTGCCAGTACCCAGGCAGCACAATCGGAACAAGGCAAATGAAGAGATCAGGCAAGGCAAGGTATCCGAGGACTGGCAGGACAACCCTAACCGGCTCCGCCGGAAGAATCTGGATGCCAGGTGGGTCAAGAAGGATAACGTCAGTCACTACGGATACAAGAATAATATCAGTATTGATGCCACCTATGGACTGGTCTGCCGCCATGTGGTGACCCCTGTCAATATCCACGGCAGTCCACAATGCTCCCAGCTCTGTTGGATGCTAAGGCGGACAACTTTCTCTTGCCAACTTCCGTCCCTGAAACCATGTTCCCAAGCCCTGACGGACCGCTATTGGTGAACGGGGATGCCACGGTGGCCGCCAACTGGTGTGATCAGGCCAGACAGGGGATGGGGCATGGTGCGTTCCTGTTGGTGTTGGCAGCCACGGCTACGGCGGCTGTTGCGGGGATTTCCGCTGCGGGTAGCACGCCGGAGAGTCGTCGGTTCACAGCGGCGGCGGATGGGGAACTACTGGTCCTGGGACCCGCATCCCCACGGCCCCATGCCTTGCCGCCGCTGCCTGCCGGTGTCTCTCCGGCCCTGATTAGCTGGGTGGTGCTGGAGCAACTGCGCCTGGCCAGGCGGGTGGTGAACGCCGGTGTGGAGGTCGTCCCGGCCGTGGCCCATGCGCATGTGCCAGGATGTCAACCCGCCGCTTGCCTCAGCACGGGCCGGGCCTTGCCCTTGCAGCAGGTGCAGCACCTGCTGCAGTGGGGGGAGAACTTTGGGCGGGTTTGGTCCCTTCAGCACCCGGGCGCCTTGTTGGCGGTGGGGGAATGTGTGGCCGGGGGCACCAGTACCGCCGCGGCCATCCTGCAAGGTTTGGGGGTAGATGGGACCGGGTTGGTGAGTGGCAGCTTGCGCCAGCCCCCCCACCGGTTGCGCCGGCAGCTCATCGCCCAGGGGCTACAACGCTCAGGCCACCCCAGTGCTGCCCTGGAGTTGGTGGCTGCTGTTGGTGACCCCATGCAACCTCTGGTTGCCGGGGTGATCCTGGGCTGTGCCGGGGTGGCGCCGGTCCTGCTGGCGGGCGGCAGTCAGATGGCGGCTGTGCTGGCGCTGGCCATGGTCCTGGCCCGCGCCCGTGGCCAGGCCGTAGCCCCCCTGCTGCGCACCACGGCTGTGGGCACTACCGGTTGGGTGGCCCGGGAGCCGGGCAGCAATCTGGCCCTCCTTCTGGAGCGGATTCAGGAGCAGCTACAACTCCCCCAGGCCCCCCTGGCGCTGGCCAGCAGCCTGGACTTTTCCTCCTGTGCCCACCCGGCGCTGCGGGATTACGAGGCGGGCTATGTGAAAGAGGGAGTGGGGGCAGGGGGATTGGCCATTGTGGCCAACCTGGCCGGCCTTTCAAGCCCTCGCCTGGCATCCCTCTGTAACCAGGCCATGGAACAATTGTAGCCGTGGCACGTTGATTACACTGGTTATTCCATGGGGCACAATGGGGACACGACGATGGCCAGTAGGCAACAGTCGGTGGATATTCTCTTTTTCTGGTGGCAGGCAGGCCCGGAGCGATGGTTCAGCGCCGATGAAGCCTTTGATCGGCAGATCGCAGATCGGGGTTCATGGTTACGTACGACCATGCCTCCTCCGGAGGGTTGGACCATTGGGAGAGCTCCCCAATGGTGTTCTGGCACTGTTGATTGTGCCGGACCGGTTTCCGCGCAACATGTTCCAGGAGACGTCGAACAAAGAACATAGAAGGCTACCTATCCTTTCCCTGGATTAATCTGGAAACGCAACTCTACGTTCTCTAATTTCAAAATAATACAATCCTACGAAAGACGCTTAAGGAAAACTGGGGAAAACACCGATGCCTGGAGCGGCAATAATAGTAGGCTGAAAATCGTCCCGCACCATCAGGATTGCGTGAAGCTGCTGCGGGGCTTTATTGTTGTGTTGTTCAGGCTCCGCAACCCCGTCAGCCCGGCATACCACAGGATCTGGTGGAAGCATGGTACGGTCGTTGCACCCGGGTCAAGTTCACCCAGCACATTGCAGTCGCCGTCAGCGCTTCCCGGATCCCGACACGTTCCGCCCCATGGCCTCCATAACGATCCTGGCCAAAGGCCGATCGCGTTACCTTCCGGGTCCGGGCCAAACTGCAGGACAGCCGCAGAAGGTTTCGTGGGGCGGGCGGCGGAGCGTTCCACCAGCTTGCTCGACGGCAGTTGCAGTGGCTAGGACTGCGGTCTTCTCCGTCTGCCGAGGCCGGACGGACATGGGCGGTACACATCGGTCATTATTGGAACGGTTCCGTTCCAAGGTCCACGGTAATCCGGTAACTTGATCCTGTTGGCGGCGTGTTGCCCACAGCCTGCCAGCCCGGCGGTGCAACCGTCCCGGAGGACACCTTTGGCCGAGACACTAATGACCCACTTTGACACCTTCGTTTTCTCGGTCCTGGCCTCAGTCCTTCTAACCCTCCTCATCAACGCCGTCATCCACCTATGAAACTCTCAGAGCCGTATCCCTGTCCGCCTTGGCTGGTATTGCCGTGGCCAGTGTCCCCTGGGACTCCGTAGTCAACATTGCCAGTCAGTCCGTTCAAGAATGCCGCCCTACGGGGCGGTTGCTTAAAACAAGCAGACCTATCCCCTTGAGAAATCTACCGCTGTCCCAGCCAAACGACTGCATCACCCTCCGCGATCTGCCATCTGTTGTCTTCAGCGCTCACGCGCGAGGTACTCCTGCTTTCTGTGATGCGACACTCACGGGATTACTCTTCTCCCGCTCCACTAGGGTAGCCTCCGGTCAAGGCCTGGAATCGTTCATCTCAGCCCGGCTTAAGCGCTATCGTGAGTACTATAATCGGGGCTCTCTGTCACGTATAGAGATTCAGGTTAAAGCATTAAAAACCATAGTTGGTTATGGGTATTCATGTACTTTTATCTCAGACAAGGGGGTGAATTTGACCGAGAAAATTGGCAAACATAAAGCCGTTACCAAAATCTTTGCCAATGAATGCAAGATTGGACGGGTGTTACACAACATTGGACAGGTATTACGTAACATTCCTTCACAGAGCAGGTTCGCCCTCAGCAACTTGGCATACGTTGCTGCCATCCTCAGCATAGTCGTTGGCGGTCCTCTCTTGTTCGCTGGCCTGATCAAATGGGTCCGTCGCTCTTGTTGCCAAGGTCATCGCTCCGCTTGGCCGGGAATTCTCTTGGCCACAGAAGGGCGTTGGCAGTATTCGGTACGAATCTGCCGCGATTGAAGCCGTATACACTTCACCGTCGGGAAGGGTAATCGAGTTCACCACCTTTGGTGAGTTTACCCTGTTTTTGGCCAACGGAAACACAACCCTGAGTCGCATTAGTCTCGGTGGTAAAGACACCTATTGGCCTGGCAGCTTCTCTCATGTCGGCTCTTCTGTTTCAACAATCGACGGCAAGACAGGGGAATTCAAAGCAATCATTCCGTTGTCACCCGACATGAAGGGCCACTTGCGCAGGCCTTCCCAGTTGCGCGAGTTGCGCGAGTACCCCCAACTGTGCGGACCTTCAGAGTGCAACGAAGTCGTGACCCTGGCCGATGTCAAGGGGATCTTCAGCTCAGAGGCGGATCCCAAGCACAATCTCCCCGTCAACGTCACAGGAGATTTCTTTTTTGAAGGACAAGACCAGTCCACGATCGAGGGGCATTTTGTCATGGAACTGGCTTCAACCAATCTCCACAGTGACCCCTGATCTCAGTATCCAATAGCCAAAATACCCAGGGAGGATCGCGGGTGTCGCGATCCTCCCCTTTTTTGCCTGATTTCGCCAAAATCAAATTTTTCAGATTTCGTGGCGCCGTCAATCAATGCCTATTTTGAGCCAGTCCGACCTTGACACCCATGAGCTTTCTCGACGAATTGACCCAGAGCCAACAGACCCAAGCCGAATCTTCCCTGGAAAAAGCGACAAGACAGTACCGACGCGTCGCTCTGACTCATGCTCTCAGTGAATTGCCGAGCGAATCCGCTGTGCGTCGTTTACTGCGAGACCTCGGCAAGCTCCTTAAAGGAAGATCGATCACCTGCAACTCTCTGAGATTGCCGCTGGCAGTGGGCCGGGTCACTCCAGAGAACCGCTTGCCACTGGCAGTAGGCCTCTTGGACATTCCTGTCAGTGTTGCGCTTGTGGAAGTGCAGGCTCTCGAAACATGGTCACTGCACTTCTCTACGGGGGGCAGCAAACGCTCGATGGGCACTCTCGACGTATGACCTTTCTGCGATGACACGCTCGGACCAGGACCTGATAACATCTGTCATCAGGTCGTCGCGTTTGCCTCGCCAGCAACGATCCCATGCCAACAGAATGAACCAGGCCAGGAAGGAACCCATGCTTCACAATCTTCTGCAGTCTCTGGACGCCATCCATCCATTCCCACGGGCTGAAGCCCATTGCGACATCCCTTGCAAGATCTACGATCCTTCCACGGCCTTAATCGCAGCCTTATCGGTCGTACGCCTGATGGACATCATGAAGGAGAAGTCCGAAGGCGGCGACATGACATCCCTGGCAACCCGGAACAGCGTTGCCCGGTGCGTCATGCGCAAGGAAGAAGAGGCGGAGAAGGTGAAGCACGAGGTCCGGATCATCTGGGGCGACTATTTCAAGGCGCCACAATTCGAGGCGTTCCCGGATGCCAGCAACGTGGTGCATAAGATCATGTTGCTAGGAGGGGCCTGCAAGCAAGGCGTCAACCGTGCTGACGGGGAAGCACTGGTGGACGCGGTGAACCGGTTTGCCGAGATGTTCTGGGCCACCAAAGGCATCAAGACCACGAAGAAAACCTGCCCCTACCCACCCAGCCTTGAGGTGGTCTATCCGGTGCTTTGATCGACCTGATTCAAGGTATTGGCACCCTGCCAGGCTTCGGGATTGTTCGTGTGTCGGGGCTCAGCATGCGTCCAGCGCTGGAGGACGGGGACTTCGTTCTGTTTCGTCGGCTCTCAGCCGCGGACAATCCTTCCCCTGGGATGATTGTCGTCGTCCGCCACCAGCGCCTGGGAACCATCGTCAAACTGCTGGGTCAGGAAGCCAGGCCGGGGCACTTCGGGCTGCATGGGCTTTCAGCACTATCCACGGACAGCAACCACCTGGGACGTGCAGAACGGCAGGACATCATCGGCCAGGCCGTACTGCGCATATGGCGCCATGGCGTATCCGGCCTGAGGGTGAACTGACGGTTGCAGTTGTCTGGGCGAGACGGTTGGGACGCTCAGGTCTGCGGCTTGTTGGTCTGGATGTAAAGAATGACAAGAAACAGGGCCGGCACCAGGACGAATAAAAGGCTGGTGATGAAACCCAGGGGATTCGTTTCCATCCGGGAACGGCAAAGCAGAGAAAGATCAGCCTACCATTCCCGCTCATGGGCAGAGGACTGGCCGCCATGGGCGTTGCAGTTTGTCAAGCAAGCCCCCCGTCACCGCTCTCCGATTTCGTCTCCGGTATCAACGTCGTCTTCCTCTTGCCCGTTGTCGTCATCTGACGGACTGTCCTGTTGAGCGTTGTCCAGGGCGGCGCCAGGAGGCATGGCGTTCACGGCGGCAACCAGGGCCTCGTCGCCACCTGGCCAACCAGCCTGGGGACGGGTTACCACCACCAGGGAATCCCGAACCACCGCCTGACAGGCGAGGCGCCAGGTTGGTGGTCGTGTCTTGAGGAAGCGTTGCTCCGGCGCCGTCCGTGGGGTGAGACAGGTGTCCCCGTCCTGGCTGGCCACGGCCACAAAGCAGGTGCTGCACTGACCGCAACCGCCGCAGTTACCCAGCTTGCCTTTGAGGCCGTAGAGCTCCACACCGGCTTCCAGGATCACGTCCCTCAGGATGGCGCTAGTGGGGCAGTCAATGTACCGCTGTTCTCGCAAGAGGTGGATCGTGGGCATAGTCGGGAGGGAGGAAAGAGAATTCTGGACGGGAACACTGGCCGAGTGTGGCGTGAGCGCGTGTGAGGCGATCCAGGTCGAGGCGTGTGTTACGGGCCAGGTTGCAGTTCGCGACGGGAGCAGCCCATGGTCACATTCCTGCTCTTACATTGGTTCCCTGATCGGCCATCGGTCGCTCTCCCTTGAACCGGAGCCATCTGGTTCTCCACTTCTCGCAGATCACCCCTAGAACCAACAATGGGATTGCCCTGGTACCGGGTGCATACGGTTGTCATCAACGACCCCGGTCGGCTGTTAGCCGTCCACATCATGCACACCGCTCTCGTCGCCGGCTGGGCGGGCTCGATGGCCCTGTACGAACTGGCCGTCTTTGATCCTTCTGATCCTGTCCTGAACCCCATGTGGCGTCAGGGCATGTTTGTTTTGCCCTTCATGTCCCGGCTTGGCGTTACGGGAAGCTGGAGTGGCTGGGACGTTACCGGCGCTACAGGCGTGGATCCGGGCTTTTGGAGTTTTGAAGGTGTGGCCACGGCCCACATCGTGTTTAGCGGCTTGATGTTCCTGGCCGCCATCTGGCATTGGACCTTCTGGGACCTGGAGATCTGGTACGACCCCAGAACCGGTGAACCGGCCCTTGATCTTCCCAAGATTTTCGGCATTCACCTGCTTCTGGCCGGGCTGGGCTGCTTTTCGTTTGGCGCCTTCCACCTGACCGGTGTTTTTGGTCCGGGGATGTGGGTTTCCGATCCCTACGGGCTCACCGGACATGTGGAGCCTGTGCAGCCGGATTGGGGTCCTGGCGGGTTTAACCCCTTTAATCCCGGTGGCATCGTGGCCCATCATATTGCCGCCGGTATTGTTGGCATCATCGCCGGTGTCTTCCATATCACCAGCCGCCCACCGCAACGCCTCTACAAGGCTCTGCGCATGGGCAACATCGAAACGGTGCTATCCAGCGCCATCGCAGCGGTGTTTTTTGCCGCCTTTGTGGTGGCCGGGACCATGTGGTACGGCAGCGCGGCCAATCCCGTCGAGTTGTTTGGCCCCAGTCGCTATCAATGGGATCAGAACTACTTCCAGAAAGAGATCAACCGCAGAGTGGACGCGGCACAAGCCAATGGGGCAACCCGGGAAGAGGCCTGGTCCACCATTCCCGAGAAGCTTGCCTTCTATGACTACGTCGGCAATAGCCCTGCCAAAGGCGGCCTCTTCCGCGTGGGCCCCATGGTGAATGGGGACGGCCTGCCCACCAGTTGGCTGGGCCACCCGGTATTTACCGACGGGGAAGGTCGGGAGTTGTCCGTGCGGCGCCTGCCCAACTTCTTCGAGAACTTCCCCGTGGTTCTGGAGGATGGCGATGGCGTGGTTCGGGCGGATATTCCCTTCCGCCGGGCCGAGGCACGCTATTCCTTCGAGCAGACAGGGATTACGGCCAACGTCTATGGCGGTGAACGCAATGGGCAAACCGTAACGGACCCTGCCGAGGTGAGGAAACTGGCGCGAGCAGCCCAGTTGGGTGAGCCCTTTACATTCGATCTGGAGCGCTATCACTCCGACGGCACGTTCCACAGTTCCACTCGGGCCTGGTTCACCTTTGGCCATGCCTGTTTTGCCCTGCTCTTCTTCTTCGGCCACATCTGGCACGGGGCCCGCACCCTCTACAGGGATGTGTTTGCCGGCATTGATCCCGACCTCGGCGATCAGGTGGAATTTGGTCTGTTCCGCAAGCTTGGTGACGAATCTACACGCCGCCTTCCCACGCAGGCGCCTGCGTCCCAAGCTGGAACACCCACTCGCTGAACCCTAGGAGCCCAAAATGGAATCTCTCTCCTACATCCTCATTCTCTTCCTGGCCCTCTCCACGCTCTTCTTTGCCATTGCCTTCCGAGACCCTCCGAAGATCGGCAAGTAAACGAACTTCTGAAATCAGCCGCTTTTTCAGGGCCCCGCCGTCTCGGCCGGGGCCTTTTATCGTGATGGGGAGCTTTCCACCGGAGCTTAAAAACTGTCAACGCTTCTCCAGGAGTTGGCAGGAGGCGGTGCGACCGGTGTCTATACTTTGCCCATGGCTTAAACAGCCCTGATGCAGTGTCCAAACTGTCGGCATCCAGAAAGCCACGTCCTTGAGTCGCGTTCTGCCGATCTCAGCCGCAGTGTGCGCCGACGCCGTGAGTGTCTACGCTGTCAGGAGCGTTTTACCACCTATGAGCGGATCGAAACCATTCCACTGACAGTGATCAAGCGCGATGGCAGACGGGAGTCGTTTCGTCGCAGCAAAATGTTCCATGGCCTGAGCC
This sequence comes from Candidatus Synechococcus spongiarum LMB bulk15M, assembly GCA_002018045.1. Taxonomy (GTDB): domain Bacteria; phylum Cyanobacteriota; class Cyanobacteriia; order PCC-6307; family Cyanobiaceae; genus Synechococcus_B; species Synechococcus_B spongiarum_E. Next base: position 5,355 of record MWLD01000042.1, on the reverse strand, counting down.
AGGCCTGTGAAAAAACAACGGTCACGCCAGAGCAGGTAAAGCTTGTCGTCGAGGATGTGGAAAACCTCCTCCAGCAGCGTAACTACAGGGAAATTACCAGTCAGGATCTGGGGGAGCTGGTTTTGGACAGGCTGGGGCAACTCAGCGAGGTGGCATACATCCGCTTCGCCTCGGTCTACGGTCAATTTGCCAACGTTGAAGACTTTTCCGCCATCCTCCGGCTCCTGGAGAAGCGGGGAGAGAAATCGTTGCGGTTGGGTCAAGCCTCTCAACATCAGGACCATGAATTGCTAAGGTAAGCGTCGGTCATGGCGGTGCGGCAGTCGCCAGGGATCTTCACAACTTTCGCCCTGCCCCCGGCAGGCTGTCGCCCAGTCAATGGTTTCCACACCCACTTCCAGCCCCGAGACGTCAAGCTCTGAAGCATCCAGCACTGACGACCACACACCAAGCGGCACGCCATCCGCCGATCTTCCAACGAACAACCCGGATCTTGCCGAGGAAGACTCGAAACCTGACGAGATGGAAGTCGCTCCACTCGAAGAGCACGACGAAAGCGTCGTTGTCGCTGCTGAAGAGAGACCACAATCCGGAGGTGGCAGCAGAGATCTGAACGACGTGGGCTTCACCATGGAGGAGTTCACGGCACTGCTGAGCCAATACGACTACCACTTCAACCCCGGCGATGTGGTGAGTGGCACCGTCTTTAACCTGGAACCCAAGGGGAGCCTCATTGATATTGGCGCCAAAACCGCGGCGTTCATGCCCCTCCAGGAAGCCTCGATCAACCGGGTGGAGGATCTGGCGGATGTACTCCAGCCGGGGGATGTGCGGGAGTTCTTCATCCTCTCGGAAGAGAACGAAGACGGTCAGTTGATGCTGTCCATCCGCCGGATTGAATACCAGATGGCCTGGGAGCGGGTCCGGCAGTTACAAAAGGAAGACGCCACAATCTACAGCGAAGTGTTTGCCACCAACCGCGGTGGCGCCCTGGTGCGGGTGGAGGGCCTGCGGGGCTTTATCCCCGGCAGTCACATCAGCACCCGCAAGCCCAAGGAGGAATTGGTTGAGGAGGTTCTTCCCCTCAAGTTCCTTGAGGTGGACGAAGAACGTAACCGCCTGGTGCTCAGCCACCGCCGCGCCCTGGTGGAGCGCAAGATGAATCGCCTGGAAGTGGGCGAAGTGGTGGTGGGCAACGTGCGTGGCATCAAGCCCTATGGCGCTTTTATCGATATCGGTGGCGTTAGCGGACTGCTGCACATTTCCGAGATCAGCCATGAGCACATCGAGACGTCCCACGCCGTCCTCAACGTGGGCGATCAACTGAAGGTCATGATTATTGACCTGGATGCAGAGCGTGGTCGTATTTCCCTGTCCACCAAAGCGCTGGAGCCGGAACCGGGCGACATGCTGACAAATCCCCAGAAGGTGTTTGACCGGGCCGAGGAAATGGCTGCGCTCTACAAGCAGATGCTGGAAGAGCAAGTGGAAGGGGAACCTGTCGAGATGGCCTACGAGAGCTAGAGAGAGCTAGAGCAAGTCGCGCCCCCTATGGTCTGGTTGCAGATTGGTCCTCGGCGCTTCGGCCCGCTGCGGGCCGTTCTTTTTGACAAAGACGGCACCCTCTCCGACAGCGAAGCCTTTCTCACGGCCCTGGCTCACGTGCGTCTTTCCACGGCTCTGAAGCAGGTTCCTGTGGGTCTGCGTCCCCAACTTGCGGACCTTCTGCAGCGGGCCTACGGGCTCTCGCCGGACCAGGGAACAGCGGGCCTGGATCCTGGTGGGGCCACGGCGGTGGCCAGCGCAGGTCATAACCTCATCAGCACGGCCACCTGCCTGACCCAGGTGGGCCTGAGTTGGAGTGATGCCTTGGCCAAAGCCCGGATCATCCATGCCCAACCTTTGAACGGCCATCTCTCCAGGGCAGAACTCACCCCACCATTGCCCGGTGTGGAACCACTGCTGCGTCGTGCCCGGGATCTAGGCCTGCCCTGCGGCATCATCAGCGGGGATTGCCGCCAGGGCATTGAAGACTTTCTGCGGCATTGGGACTTGTTCAATGCGGTCACGGTCTTCCGTGGCTCGGACCAGTTACCAGCCAAGCCAGCGGCCCAAGCGGCCCTTCGTCTTTGCCGTGATCTCGATGTTGATCCACGGCACTGTCTCCTCTGTGGTGATTCGGGTCAGGATCTGGCCATGGCCCGCGCAGCAGGTGTCAGCGCGGTGGTGGGGTACACCGGCGGCTGGCGGAATCCACCCCGGCTCCATGGTTTTGATGCCTTGGTGGCTGACTGGGGCACCGTGACGCTAACGGCCAGCGCGTAAAATTCCTCCAGCTCCATCCTCTCGGTTCCTGTGATGGTGTGCCCCTCCTTTAGCCCGGATCCCCATGGCCCGCTATGTGTTCACCTCGGAATCCGTCACTGAGGGACACCCCGACAAGATCTGCGACCAGGTAAGCGACGCTGTGCTGGATGCCTTGCTCAGCGCCGACCCCAACAGCCGTGTGGCCTGTGAGACTGTTGTGAACACGGGCCTTTGCCTGATCACGGGTGAGGTGAGAACCAAGGCTTGCGTTGACATCACCGCCATTGTGCGGCGCGTCATTGCCGACATTGGCTACATCGACGGCCGGGCCGGTGGTTTTGATGCCCACAGTTGCGCAGTTCTGGTGGCCCTGGATCAGCAGTCGCCGGATATTGCCCAGGGGGTCGATGAAGCGGTTGAGCATGACGGAGATCCGCTGGACCGGGTGGGGGCCGGTGACCAGGGCATCATGTTTGGCTATGCCTGTAACGAAACGCCGGAGTTGATGCCCTTGCCCATCAGCCTTGCCCATCGCCTGGCGTTGCAGTTGGCCCGTGTTCGCAAAAACAACACGCTGGACTATCTCTTACCCGACGGTAAAACCCAGGTGAGCGTGGTCTACGACGATGGCCGGCCGGTGGCCATTGACACAATCCTCATCTCCGCCCAACACACTGCCGAGGTGGCCGGTCTCCGCCAAGCCGAGGCCATCCGCGCCCACATCCGGGACGATCTCTGGACCCACGTTGTTGTGCCGGCCACCGCTGACCTCCCCCTCAAGCCGGAGCGGAGCACCACCCGGTTTCTGGTGAATCCCACCGGTCAATTTGTGGTGGGCGGACCCCAGGGAGATGCCGGCCTCACCGGCCGCAAGATCATTGTTGACACCTACGGAGGCTATGCCCGCCACGGGGGTGGCGCCTTCTCCGGGAAAGATCCCACCAAGGTGGATCGTTCAGCGGCCTATGCCGCCCGTTTTGTGGCCAAGTCCATTGTCGCCGCGGGGCTGGCCAAACGGGTGGAAGTACAGCTCAGCTACGCCATTGGCCGTGCCCGACCCGTGTCGATCCTCGTGGACACCTTTGGCACCGGGCAACTGGGCACCGAGCAGTTGACGGAGTTGGTTCACCAACACATTGATCTGCGGCCGGCGGCCATTATTCGGAATTTCGGCCTGTCCACCATCTGCGCTGAACGGGGCGGTCGTTTTTACCAGAATACCGCTGCCTACGGCCACTTCGGCCGCAGAGATCTTCAGGCGCCTTGGGAAGACGTGACAGCCATGGCCAACACCCTGCGGCAGATGGCGGAGTCCTGCTGAACACCAGAGCTCGAACCGTCATGAGTGGTGGCGCCACACGGCTTGCCCTGGGGGTGGATCTGGGGAGCAGTGGTCTGCGCGTAGCCCTCGTGGATCCTGCCGGAGGTCTTCACCATCAAGCCGGTTGTGCTTACCCCGGTCCTTTTGTACAGCCCCGAACATGGCAGCAGGGACTAACACAGCTTTGCGGTGCCATCCCACTGCCACTGCGGCGCCGGGTTGCAGGCCTGGCAGTGGCAGGCACCTCGGGCACACTGGTGGCCGTGGACACCAACGGGCATCCCTTGGGAGAGGCTTTGCCCTACAACGCAGCGCAGCCCCAATGGGCAAGCCGGTGTCGGCAGTTGGCGGAACCGGGCCATCCCGCCGCCTCGGCAAGCGGCACCATGGCCAGAGCGCTGGAGCTCCAACAGCGCTACCCCCATGCCCATGGCCTGCGTCATCAGGCGGAGTGGCTGACAGGGTGGTTGCTGGACCAGTGGCACTGGGGAGATATGCACAACAGCCTCAAGCTGGGCTGGGATCCGGTGCAGGGTGGCTGGAGTGGCGTCATCGGCAGCCAACCATGGTCCAGGTTGCTGCCCCGTGTGGTGCGCCCCGGCACCGCCCTGGGGCCTCTTCATCCGACGGTGGCTCACCAACTGGGTTTGCCCACCGCAGCTCAGGTGGTGGCCGGGACCACAGACAGCAATGCTGCTGTGCTGGCAGTGGATCCCCAACCTGGTGATGGGGTCACCGTCCTGGGAACGACCATGGCCTTGAAGCAGTTGTGCCCTGAACCGTTACAGGATGCTGGCGTCTACAGCCACCCCGTCGGCAACCAATGGCTGGTGGGTGGGGCGTCCAACAGTGGCGGTGGGGTACTACGCCAATTCTTCGATAGCGCCACCATCGCTGCCTTGAGTCGCCAGCTCGATCCCCGCTATCCCACGGGCCTCCATTACCTGCCCCTGCCCGCCCCCGGTGAACGGTTCCCGGTGGACGATCCCCGGCTGATGCCTCGTCTGGAACCACGGCCAGTGAGTGATGCCTTGTTTCTGCAAGGATTACTGGAGGGGATCGCCGCTGTCGAGGCACGGGGTTGGGCACGGTTACAGGTCTTGGGCGCCCCGCCGGTGCGGCGGGTTCTGACGGTGGGTGGCGGCGCCCGGAATCCCGTCTGGCGGCAACTGCGCCAACAGGCCTTGGGGTGCCCCGTCCTCAATCGGCCCCATGCGTCTACCGCCTGCGGAGCTGCCCAGTTGGCCCGCCGTGGACTCGCAGCGGTCAATTGCGACGCAACCACCTGAACCCAAGCCCTGGATTCGCCACAATCAGTCGGTAACAGTCTCAACCCACTGCCCAGGAAAATCCATGAAGCGCCTGCAAGCCATTGTGTCCATCGGCCTGTTTCTGGTCCTGGCGGGTTACGTGAGCTTCAGCGGGTTCAGGCTGCTGAGTTTGGTCTGGGCCAGGTGGCAGGCCTGAGTTGGTGCAGGATGGAACGACGGACTCTTGCTTCCAGCGCCATGGCTGCCGATCCCCTCACCCCCGCTGTCAGTGACCGCATCTGCCGCCATATGAATGACGACCACAGGGAAGCAGTTGCCGCCTATGCCCACCACTACGGCGGTTGTCCACAGGTCTCCGCAGCGCGACTGGTGGCTGTCACCAGCGAATGGATGGATCTGGACGTGGATGGGCAGCCCCTGAGAATTGCCTTTGATCACTCCTTGCAAGACAGCGAA
>MWLD01000045.1 GCA_002018045.1 Candidatus Synechococcus spongiarum LMB bulk15M | reverse complement strand
ATTGAAAAAGTTTCACAGGAGGCATGGATGGTTTGGCACACTCTCCCTCATGCTCGCGGGCAAGCCACCGCCTTGGGATGATGCCATGGGAAATCTGCTCACCACTCTGACTAAGTATCCCCGCTTTCTGCTGGGATTTATTCTGGGAATCTTCATCTCTGCCGTCAGGCCTCTTCTGGCTTGGGGGCGTCGTAGTCCCACTGCGGCAGTGGCACTGATCGGCGCCGTCGTCAGTGGATTGATCTGTCTGACGCAGATTCTTGATGCCATGCTTGTGGTTTCGGGAGAGGCCTGAGCCAATGGCGCAAGGGCGACGCGTTACGCGGGTGGCGGCACTGATCAAGCGAGAGCTGGGTCGGATGTTGAGCGGCCAACTCGGGGATGAGCGGTTGACCCGCTCCATCATCAGCATTACTGCTGTGGAGGTAAGTGGGGATCTGCAGAACTGCAAGGTATTTGTCAGTCTCTATGGAGAGGAGGCGGGGCAGGAGGCAGCCTTCAACGGTCTCGAGGCTGCCAGCGGCTTCTTGCGCAGTCAGTTGAGCCGCCGTTTGGAGTTGAGACGGTGTCCCAAGCTCCGGTTTTACCAGGACAAGGGCATGGAAGCCGCCACAACTGTGCTCAGTCTCCTTGAGACACTCCAGCAGGGGAAGCCTTCCGTGGGGCCTGGCTAGCTGCTGGTGACCAGCCGGATTTGCCTTGTTGATGGGACAATTCGGGGTCGGGCTGGTTGGTGTCCTGGGTTTGACCTTGTGTCAACAGGGTGAGAAGAGCTTGACGATCCTCGTAGTCAAGCTCCCCATGGTTGTCCCAACCCAGCGTGAATAGTGTGGAGTCAACGGACAGCATGGGGGCTTTCGAGAGATTCGACCTTAAATTGTTCCAGAAGAAGAAAAAGATTCCCGAAGAGTTCGGAATTATTTAATGATGTGCAGGAACGCAAGTCGCCTGGCAGGCCTCGCCCGTGACGGGTGTTGGGCAATACTGGTTGTTCGGCAAGATAAACACTGCTTTTGCTGGAGTGCCTCGGCGTTGATGTCCCGTGATCTTGGCGTTGCCCTGCTGGAACTTTTCCTGTCCATCGGTTTCACCATTGTTGCGGTGAGACTGCTGGTCATCAACGGTCTGGAAAGACTCGCCCAGGCTCTGGGATGGTCCGCCAAAACCAAAGGTCAGATCCTGGGTTACGCCACCAGCCTGCCGGAGTTGGTGGCGGTTCTGGCCACAGCACTCAACGGCCGGGAAAGTCTGGCGGGGGGCTTCTGGAATATCGCCTCCAGCAACGTGATCAACCTGGTGCTGTTTCTGGCCGCTGTGGTGTTCTATCTGCGCCATTGGGAACTGCTCAATCCCCGCTTCATCGAGGAAATCAGCTTCTGCGGGTTCTCCGTGCTTCTGCCCCTGGTGCTGGCTGCAACGGGTGTCAGCCCTTCTCTGGTGCTCGTTGTGGCTCTTCTGGGCTGCTTCCTGGGCTACCAGCTCCTGGACCATAACCTGGCGGAGTTGCAGGGGAAGCGAGGCCAGGAGTCCGACCCGCAGGTCCTGGATACGGACGAAGGGATCGCAGGGGAACAGACGTCACCAAGCCAGGGGACGACCCTTGTCCTGTTGCTGGTGGGGACTGTGGCCCTCGCCACTGCCGGCTACCGATTGGGCAACAGTGCCGAACTGCTCATCGAGGCCATCCAACTGCCTGCCTGGCTGGTGGGCTGCTGCCTGGGTCTGGTCACGTCCCTTCCGGAACTCACATCCTTCTTCGAGCTGTACGGCCGCAGTACAGGCCAGGGAGAGACCCGCAAGCTTGATGCCACCCAGGCCAATCTGGACACCTTGGTGAGTTCCAATATGGCCAACATCGGCCTCATCTATCCCGTGGGGCTGGCGGTCTTTCAGGTGAGTGAATGGCTGGGGTTGGATGCGTTGATTGGCGCTTAAGGCCGCAGAGGGAGGCGGCGCCAATAGGTGCCGTCCTCCACGGCCCGGCTGCGTTGCTGCAGCACAGCCATATCAACTGGAACGACCGTGACCTGCTGCTCCCGTCCCTGTTGCCAGACGTCCAGCCTCAGCCGCCCCCCCACGCCTGTAGCCTCCACCGCCTTGAGCAACTCCTCCGGGTTGGTCACCCCCGTCCCTCCTGCTGCAAGGATCACGTCCCCAGCGCGAAGTCCCGCCCGCTCGGCAGGGCTCAAGGGCAGCACATTGGTGATCAGTACCCCTTGGCGCTCCGGCAACTGGAAGCCCCTGTCGCTGTTCCGATTGAATTCACGGGCCAACTCGGGTGTCAAGGGACGCAGGCCGATTCCCACCATGGCATGACTCACCTTGCCCGTTTCGATCAACTCTTCCGCAATGCTGCGGGCTCGGTTGATGGGGATGGCGAAGCCCAGACCAGCCCCCGGCCCACTGCGGACCAGGGTGTTGATGCCAATCACCTCACCTGCCGCATTGAGGAGGGGACCACCGGAGTTACCAGGATTGATGGCCGCGTCGGTCTGGATCAACTCCAGCCGCTTGTCGGTAATGCCCAGCTTGCTGATGTTGCGATTGAGATTGCTGATAATTCCCATTGTGACCGTGTTCTCCAACCCAAAGGGATTGCCCACCGCGATGGCCCAGTCGCCCACCTCCAGAGCATCGGAATCCCCCAAGGGCGCCACCGGCAACGGGGTGGGCGACGTTATCCTCACCACGGCCAGATCGGTAACGGAGTCCAAGCCCACAACAGTGCCAGCCAACGTGCGGCCGTCGGTCAGGTGTACCTCCACCTGATCACTTCGTTCCACCACGTGTGCATTGGTCAGGATCAACCCCTCCTCGGCAAAAACGACTCCTGTCCCCTGCTCTCGTTGGCGTCGGGTGCGCTGACCGGGGGGCAGGCCGTCTTCAAAGAACTGGTTGAAAAACTGGTCGAAGAACGGCTGACCCAGACCGCGAGGCAGTCGGCCCGTGGTCACCGTGCGTATCGTGTCGATGCGGACTACGGCGGGACCGGCACGGCGCGCAGCTTTCGTTACAAAAGACTCGGGTGTGATGAGTTCCCGCTGCGCAAACCCTGTGGGGGCCGCCACCAGCGAGCCAAGTACCAGGCTCAGGGCCACAGCACCAGCACGGCGGCCAAGAAGCGAGGAAGACCGGCAGCACGGTGATCGCCATGGTGCCGGCGATAACGGAGACGGAAGTGCCATGATCATGTAGCGCGTGTAAGCCAGCCATGAGCCAGATTATCCCCATACTCTATGCAGCCTGTTTTGTCCTGCTGCTGGTCCAGGCCATGCGCCTCATGGGTCGCGGGTTTAGTGCAGCCGGCAGCAGGAAAGACCGCATCTCCGCGAGGTCGGTCACCGTTCATCCGGAGTTGCTGGATGAAGATGGCAATCTGTTGGAGGATGAGCTGCTGACCGTAAGGTTCACCGGGGACAACGAACCACCCACAACGACCAGCCCAGGTCAACAACCGGATGATTCTCCCCCCTTGGCCCCACGCTAAAAGTTGAGATGGCTCTGGCTGAGTCCTGACCGTTCCCTCTGTATGTGAACACTTCGACCTAACACAACAACCTCTCTCAACACCCATGCAATCACAGATTTCCCTTGAGCGGGCCGATCGATCTGACCATGAGCGGTTTTTTCTTTGGCTGACAGACCTTTACTGGGAGCGGCATCTAAGTCTGCTTAGCTGGTCATGCTGTACCAGCCTCCTATGCACACTGTTTCCCTGCTATCGGCGCGAGGTACTCCAATGGCGGAGTGATGCCCTCTTGAACAAGTTACTGCCGTTTGAGTGGCATTCCCTGATCCGGCGTGCAGCGCAAGCCAATGACCAGTCCGATCCTTCAGAGGTTGAGGTTGATCGAATTCTGCAGTACTTCCGAGCCTTGTTACGCTCTGATGACAGGATTCCTCTTGCCGTTACGGTTTGGAACAGACTTCTGGATCACGACCAAAATCACAGGCGCCAGCAATCCCTCAGTTTCCCGGAAGACCAATGACCTCTTGCACGCTCCTCCCCTCTTTCGCTGTTTATGAAGGGTCCTATAACAAAGCGCCTGCATGTGACCTGACTAAAGCCTTCCTCGTCTCAGGTCTGGACTTCAAGGAATTCGCAAGGCAAGCAGTCGCCCTCTGGGGTGAGTACGTGGTTCTCCCTCTTGGTACTCGTGCAACCTGCATAGAGGTCCACCTCAGCTCCCCTGGACGTGAGACCAAGAAGATGATTTTTAGGACCGTCTACTAGCCATGAACTTCAACACGAGTTCCGCTGTCTTCTATGCCGTGATTACTTCCGCTTTCGTTGGGCTCAGCTACTCGATCACCTCTCTACGGACCGAACTCAAATCCGACATTTCAGCCCTGCGCACTGATCTTAAGTCCGACATTGCCGAGCTTAGGGCCGATAACAGGGCAACCAGGGAGTCGGTGGACCGGCTGATTCTTCACCTTTCCGTTCCCGCCAAGCCATGACCACCGACCTACTCGCCCTTGTTGAAACCTATTCCCGGTGTTCCATGCCGAACGGATATCCTCACCACGGCCCCCTTTGGGTTTCTCACCAATGCATCAGACCCCGTGAACAAGAGAATGCGAACCGTTGCCGCGGTCTTGAAAGGTTTGAAGCTTCCCCCCCGCTTTCAACTGCGGCAGGTGAAGGAAGATCCGATTCGCCTTGAGTTGACGCTGACCCCGGCCTACGGCAAGGAACCCATCCTGGTGGGCTTGGTGGAGTCTCAGGATCTGGTCACATGGCGTGATCGGGATGGACGCACCCCCCGTGATCTGCAAGGCACCTGGGACTGGACTGTTCGCCACGGCACAGTGAGCACAGGAGGCTGGAATCCCTACTTGAAGGAAGCACTCCAGACAATGTTTGAAACAGGCCTCCCCGCCTATCTCTATGAGGAGGTCACAGGCGAAACCTATCACCCGGTGGATGGCACCCGGCACGTGCGCTAGAGGCTTCAGCCCGGTGAGCCCGCCGTCTCGGCGCGGTGTGGGCTTGGTGAGAAGACAGAAACAATTGCTCGACAACCATGGCGTTTCCGGCCATGGCCAGCCAGACTGGAGAGAGGGCTTCAGGTTTTCTTTATGTTCCACCTCAATCCCACGGCCAGGTTGTTTGGAAACCCTTTTATCAAGCTCCTCACCGCTGCGGGCCTGCTAAGTACCCTCACCCTCTCCTGCCTGGTGGCTTTGTGTTGATCACTTGGGGCCAAGGTGTTGAACCGGCTGACCACCGTGGGGTGCAGAGGATTTCATTCAACGGTGGTTGTTGACGGCGATGGCAGGATAGCGAGCGATCCGGGCGCGTGTTTCCGCCACGTACAGCAGCGAGGAGGTTAACCATGGCACGCACCACCATTGCTCTCCTCGGTTTGGGCCTCTGGGGTCAATGCCTGGCCCGACTCTTCCGTAGCTCCGGGCATCAGGTGCAGGGGTGGAGTCGACGGTTGGGGGGGGACCCTGGGGACTGCCTGTCGGACGCCGATCTTCTTGTCAGCGCTGTTTCCATGGCGGCCCTCACCAGACTGGCCCCCCGGCTCAGCCATGTGATTCCCCCTGGCCTGCCCCTGGTCAGTTGCTCCAAGGGCATTACTGTTGACACCTTGTTGACTCCTCTTGCCGTATGGCGCCAGTTCTGCCCGCAAGCCCGGGGTCTGGTGCTCAGTGGACCCAATCTTTCCGCTGAATTGCAACAGGGACTGCCAGCAGCCACGGTGTTGAGTTCCAACCACACGGCCTTGGCCATGGAGCTACAGCATGTGCTGAGTAGCCGGCAGTTGCGCATTTACTGCAATGACGATCCCCGCGGCACCGAGCTGGCCGGTGCGTTGAAAAACACCATGGTGATTGCGGCGGGTGTGTCGGACGGGTTGGGCCTGGGGAGCAATGCCAAAGCCTCTCTCCTCTGCCGAGGCCTCAACGAGATGGGTGTGGTGCTCGGTGCTCTGGGTGGTCAACCCCATACCCTCTATGGCCTGGCGGGGCTGGGAGATCTCCTGGCCACAGCCAACAGTCCCCTGAGCCGTAACTATCGCTTCGGCTTCGAGTTGGGACGCGGCAAAACACCGGCAGCAGCCGAGGCCTGCTGTGAGGGTACCGTTGAGGGAATTCCCACCACCCATGCCGTTGTGGCGTTGGCAGAGCGGCACGGCTTTTCCGTGCCCATTGCTCGGCAGGTGCTCCAGTTGCTGGAGCAGCACACCACGCCCGCCGAATCCGTGGCCTCCCTGATGGAGAGAAATCTGCGGCCTGAGACCAAACTTGCCGCAGAGGTAGGGCTTTCATCACAATAAACCGGCAGCACCCCCCTTCACATTCCTCAATATTTTGTTACGCTTTATGTAGTGATCCCCGCTGGGCCATGTCTGATTCTTCGTCTTCCCGCTTCGGCTTCGTCGACTTCGCAGAAACCTGGAATGGCCGTCTGGCCATGATGGGCTTCGTCATCGGCCTGCTCACCGAGGTGCTCACCGGTCAAGGCATCCTTGGCCAGATCGGTCTCGGCTGAATCCGAACTCCGAGGGGCACAACAGTTCCTTCCATCACCATCAACCATCCACCGCTTCCTTCCTGCCATGTCCGATTCTTCATCTTCCCGCTTCGGCTTCGTTGACTTCGCAGAAACCTGGAATGGCCGTCTGGCCATGATGGGCTTCGTCATCGGCCTGCTCACCGAGGTGCTCACCGGTCAAGGCATCCTTGGCCAGATCGGTCTCGGCTGAATCCGAACTCCGAGGGGCACAACAGTTCCTTCCATCACCATCAACCATCCACCGCTTCCTTCCTGCCATGTCCGATTCTTCATCTTCCCGCTTCGGCTTCGTTGACTTCGCAGAAACCTGGAATGGCCGTCTGGCCATGATGGGCTTCGTCATCGGCCTGCTCACCGAGGTGCTCACCGGTCAGGGCATCCTTGGCCAGATCGGTCTCGGCTGAGCTGTAGCGCTCTTTCGACCTGTAAGGCGCCCAGTGCCGGGCGCCTTACAGGTCAGTTCTTTTCCACAACCCGAATGACGCCTTGGTGGTGCAGTTGACCCAGGAGATACAGGGATCCCGACACCACGACGCGCGCTTCCGACCTTGACGGCTGACGAGTGGCCTGCCGCAAGGCAATGGACACCGGCCAAGTGGACCCCAAGTGGGGGGGTGTCCGTTCCAGGCAAGCGGCCTGTGGCGCAGGCAGCCGCTTGACCAGTTGATCCGCTGACCAGCAGACGCTATCCGTGATCGCCACCAGCCAGGCCCGGTCCCCCGGTCGTAGCAGGGCTTGGAGCATGCCAACGGCGTCTTTGTTGGCCAGGATGCCCAGCACCCAGTGAATGGGTCCCGCAGAGGTAGCGCCATCCAACTCCTTGCGTAGACACAGGGCAGCACAACGGTTGTGGGCGCCATCCACCAGTAGCGGGTGACCGTGCCACCGGCAATGCTGCAGGCGACCGGGCCAGCGTACGGAAGCCATGCCCTTCCGGCTCCGCTGCATATCCAGGGGTTGCATGGTGGCGCTGACGTGCTCCAGCACCGCCATGGCCACTGCGGCATTGTGTTGCTGCACCCGGCCGCGAAGGGGAAGGTTCAGGGATCGGAACGTGTCGTCTGCAAGGGGGGGTACCCAGGTCATCGTGGCGCCACAATCCACGGCAGCTTGACGAAGCACAGGAACCACCGCAGCAGGCTGGGGACCGGAAAAGGCCACGCAACCCGGGGTGAGCACACCGGCTTTCTCTCTGGCAATGCTGGTGATATCCTCGCCAAGGTACTCCTGATGATCCTCGCCAATGGCGGCGAAGGCCACGGTGTGGCGTTGACCGTGGGCCGTGGTGGCATCCAGCCGTCCACCCAATCCCACCTCCAACACCGCCAGGTTCACCGCCTGGCGATGGAAGTAGAGGAAAGCCGCGACGGTCAGCCGTTCAAACGGCGTGAGAGACCACTGCTGCGCCAGAGGCCGTAATTCCAGGAGCAGGCTGCGGAGGGTAGTGGGTGTGATGAACGTCTGGCCAACGCGAATCCGCTCACACCAGCTCACCAGGTGGGGCGAGGTGTAGAGACCGGAGGGCAGCCCGTGGGCCGCCAAGGCCCCATGTATCAAGCTGCAGATGGACCCCTTGCCGTTGGTGCCTGCCACGTGAATGGCCACAAAGCTGTTCTGGGGATTGCCCAGGGCGGCCAGGGCGCCTTTGATGCGCTCCAGACCCATGGTGACAACACCGTGGGTCTGGCCTGGCAGCAGATCGCTCAAGTCGACAGGCGCTGGCCAGCGGGAATCCCCGCAGGGGCGCGCATCCGCACCAACCGTCACCGACACCTAGGCGCCCAAGCCACCCAGGGCTGTGCGCAGCCGCATCAGGGCTGTGTTGATCTCCGCCTCGCTGATGGTGAGGGGTGGAACAAGGCGCACCACCTGGGCACCCGCAGGAACCACCAGAAGCTTTTGCTGAAGGCAGGCCTGGGTCACCTGGGCAGCACTGGGACCACCCTCTCGCAGAACAAGCCCTTGAATCAGCCCCCAGCCACGAGCACTAGCACAAAGCTTGGGGAACCCCACCACCAACTCCTCCAGTCCGCGGCGCAGTTGTTCGCCCCGTTGCTGCACATGGGTGAGTAGACGACGGCGTTCCAACTCTGCTGCCATGGTGAGGGCGGCGCGGCAGGCCAGGGAATTGCCACCGAAGGTGCTGGCATGGTCTCCCGGTTGAAACACGTCGCAGTGGTGTTTCACGGCCAGGGCTCCAATAGGGAATCCGCCCCCCAGGCCCTTGGCCATGGTCATGGCGTCCGGCTCGATGCCCAGGTGTTGATGGCCCCAGAGTTGACCGGTGCGACCCATCCCCACCTGAACCTCATCCAGGATGAGCAAAATCCCCCGCTGGTCACAGAGTTGGCGCAGGGCAGCAAAGACGCCGGGATCCCCCGGCCGGACCCCGCCTTCCCCCTGAAGAGGCTCCAGCAGCACCGCTGCCACGGCTGGGCCCTGAGCGTCCAGGCGGTCAATGCACTGCTTGATGGCAGGAAAGTCGTTGTAATCCACATAATGGAAACCCTCCACCAGGGGGGTGAAGCCCTGGTGGTACTTGGGTTGGCCCGTTGCGCTCAGGCTGGCCATGGTGCGCCCGTGAAAGCTGGCTCGAGCCGTGACGATCCGGGCCTGTTCAATGCCTCGCTTGCAGCGCCCATGCTTACGCGCCAACTTGATGGCGGCTTCGTTGGCCTCGGCGCCGGAGTTACAGAAGAACACCGCGTCCATAGGGCTGTTGGCGGTGATCCAGGTGGCCAACTCCGCCTGCTCTGGAGTGAAGTAAAGGTTCGACACATGCTGCAACCGACCCAACTGTTCACTGAGGGCCTGCTGCAAAACCGGATCACTATGGCCCAGACTACAGACGGCAACGCCGGCAACACAGTCCATATAGCGATCACCTTGACGATCCCATAGCCAACAGCCCCGGCCATGGGTGAAGGTCACCGGGAAGCGTCTGTAGGTGTTCATCACCGCAGCCGTACCGGGAGGGCCTACCGGGGATGAGACTTGCGAATCAAACGCCATGGGTTGGGCTGGCTGGAGACAATAATCATGGGAGCGGTGGGACTCGAACCCACATGCCCGAAGGCGCTCGATTTTGAGTCGAGTCCGTCTACCAATTCCGGCACGCTCCCTGGATAGGGATTCAGGAGATAACTTTAGAGAGATCTAGGCTGCCAGTAAAGCAGGTCGGGTCGCACCAATGCGACTGATCCGGGCGCCGACGGCCTGAAGCCGCTCCTCCAGACGCGCGTAGCCCCGATCAAGGTGCTCCAGCCCCGCCACGTGGGTAACGCCGTCCGCGGCCAGCCCGGCAATCACCATGGCTGCCGCAGCACGCAGATCAGTCCCTGTTACAGCAACACCACTGAGCATGGGCACGCCTTCGAGGATGGCAACGTTGCCACAGGTGCGAATTTGAGCCCCCATGCGCTGTAACTCGGCCACATGCTGCAGGCGATTCTCAAAAATCGTCTCTGTGACGAAGGAGGTTCCCTGAACCGTGGTCAGCAGAGCCATAAATGGCGCTTGTAAATCCGTCGGGAATCCCGGAAACGGTTGGGTACGCAGATCACAACCCCGCAACTGCCCTGGCGTTGTGACGGTGATGCCCTGACCCTGCGGATTGACGCTGCAGCCCACCTCCTCCAGTTTGGCCAGCACAGCGTTCAAATGGTTGGGTTCCATGGGGGTTACGTGGAGGCGGGAACGTGTGGCGGCGGCGGCGATCAGAAACGTGGCTGCTTCAATTCGGTCGGGAATCACGGCATAGTCCGCACCGTGGAGCTTCCTGACCCCGGAGATCCTGATCGTGGAGGATCCGGCACCGTGAATCCTCGCCCCCATGGCCTTGAGCAGGCCCGCCAGATCGACCACTTCCGGCTCCTGGGCCGCATTGCGGAGCACGGTTTCCCCCTCTGCCAAGGTGGCAGCCATCATCAGGGTTTCCGTGGCGCCCACACTGGGGCAGTCCAGATCAATAGAGCATCCCTGTAACCGACCGTGATTGCCCTGCACTTCTGCTGAAACCACCCCACCTTCGATCGAGATCCTGACGCCCATGGCCTGCAGGCCCTTGTTGTGTTCACGCACGGGACGGCTACCGATGCGGCAGCCACCCGGCAAGGGCACCTTGGCCACGCCGTGGCGGGCCAGGAGAGGACCGATCAGAAAAAAACTGGCGCGTAGCTTACGGGTGAGGTCATAGGACGGGTCATGGCGGGTGAGCCCATCGCTTCTGAGCACTGCCGAGGATCCCTCCAGGTGGAACCCCACCCCCAGGGAGATCAGGATTTTTGCCATGGTGCCGATATCCGTGAGATCCGGCATGTTCCGGAGGCGAATGGAATCGCAACTCAACACGGAGGCCGCCATCAACACCAGGGCGGAATTTTTGGCGCCATTGACATGCAACTCACCCTCAAGCCGCTGCCGACCAACGATGGATAACTGGGACTCGTTCAGACCAACCGGCGAGTTGAGGGCTGCAAGTGTCATGGAGAGGTCAGGTTGGTAACCGTTCTATTCAGCTAAAAGTGACAGTGAGACTGGATTCTGCCAGTCCTCCCAGTCAAGAAACTGGCATAAGTTCATACATCCTATCAGGCGTTTCCTCCTTGTTATTCTTTCTCCTGGTTGGCCCCATGGATGGTCCTTGGGATGTAGGATTTCATGGATGAGTCCGACAGGCACATTCCCTACCCAAAATCCAGGGAGTGCAGTAGGCCATTGGGGTCTTTAGACCCTATCCACGCCCGCGGATGTGGCGGAATCGGTAGACGCGCTAGTTTCAGGTACTAGTGGCAGCAATGCCATGGGAGTTCAAGTCTCCCCATCCGCACTGTTTGTCCCAAGCCTCTATTCAAGAACCGCAGGCATGGTCCAGCTACGTTCCCATGGGATCCCACGAGCCAAACGGGGGGTGTCGGGATCGGAAGAAGAGTGGGCGTAGCACACCAGGACAGGGGGTCGGTCGGTATCCGGAAGCAGTTGTCCGAGCGCCTCGCCGCGCTGGCCCGTGCCATTCGCAGCCCTGATCCGGACAGCGCTCGCCATTGAGACCGAATCCGGGCCACGCAACCGACTCCCGAGGACACTCCGCAAGACCGTACCGGTCCATGGCCTGGAGGGGCTGGCTTCGTTGGTGTATGCCCAGACCATCACCTACGGCCTGGCCTCCAACCCACGTCACCGATACCCTCACAGCCCGTATGCGGACGAATCCGTTCTTGCAGGAGTTGGTGGAGACCTCCCTTCCGGGGGTAGCAGCATGGCCAAGCCAGTGGGATCGGTGTCGACTGCGAAGGGCTGGGCGTCTCCCAGGTGGTGGAGCTGCCGGATCAGGTCGATAGAGCAGCAGTGGTCCGTGACCTTGGCGCCCGCAGACCCGTCCATCCACTGTGACGAGCACGTCCTCAACGCCTGACCGTCATGTCGCCGTACATCAACGTCTACCCATGACCCGCCACCTCCGTGGAATCCAGTCTCCTGCCCACGCCACCCGGTGGATCTAAATAACTTCTATGCAGAGGGACATGTTTACTTCTGATTTACCCTGCACCAGAAAACAATGCTGTGGCAGCAACACAGCATTCCAAAATCAATATGGAGAGGACGTTTTCTCATGGTTTTTTATCCTTTACACCGCTGGAATCCATCTATCAAATTCCGCATAGTGACGTGACGATCACGCCAAAAAGTACGCCGGAAGCAACGCTGGATTTTATCTGCGCCATATCACCCTGAATCAAACCGTCCATACCATGGGCCGGATTGACGATGTCACCGATACCCAGGGCGGTTGGCCCGATGATGCTAGTGTCCAGCCGGACAGGCTACCCATTCATGACCCACGCCTTTGGTCTGCTTTGGGATGTGGACGGCACCATGGCGGAGACCGAAGGGGACGGTCACCGGCAGGCATTCAATGCCGCCTTTGCGGAACGGGGCCTGCCTTGGCGTTGGTCGGTGGATTGCTACAACGAACTTCTGCGGATCAGTGGAGGGGAAGAGCGTCTTCGCCACTGGCTGGCCACCGCCCCCCCGGGAGCCCCTGGGGATCAAGCCAGCCAGTGGACCATGGCGGCAGACCTTCAGGAGCGCAAGCAGATGCACTATCGGCGCATTGTTGCCGCTGGTGGCCTGGCGCCACGGCCAGGCGTTGTGCGACTCGTTCAAGCCGCCGCGGCAGCAGGCTGGCAGCAGTGGATTGTGACCACCAGCCGCCGCCAGGCGGTGGAAGCACTGCTGCGTACCCGGCCCTTTCAACCCCTGCCCCCTGCCTTTCAGGGGTGGGTTTGTGGTGAGGACGTGAATCGCAAGAAGCCTGATCGCCAATGTTATGTCATGGCCCTACGTCAATCAGGGCTGGCTCCCGACCGAGTGGTGGCCCTTGAGGATTCACCCCAAGGTCTGGAGGCAGTCTGCCGAGCCGGACTACGGTGCCTGGTGACACCAAGCCGTGTCACGCGGAACCAGGAGTTTGCCGGGGCCGCGGCAGTGGTGGATCATCTGGGTGATGGGCCTCGGCAGCCCGCTACCGTTTTGACGGGGCCTGCCCTGGGGTCCCGGACCCACGTGGATCTTGCCTACCTGCAAGGACTCCCTGAAGGGGTCCGCCTCCCGTCAGCCCCACCCCATCCCGGACCCTGAGCCCACAACACACCCGTCTTCACAGTGCTTCCGCCGGTATTGGTCGCTGGCTTCTCGACCTGCTGCAAACCCCATGGCGGCGCAGGGTGGTCTTCATTCTCGGCCTCACCGGTGGCTTTTTCATCGGCCAGATGGGGATTCCTCTGTTGAAACCGCTTCTACCGTTCAGTGACTTCGGAGCCTTGCTGGTGCTGGTGGCCTCCGAGATTCTTGTGAGGCTACGGTCCCTGGGGGCCAACGTCGCCAATCTTTCCCTGCTGCGGCAAGCTGTGGACAATATCCGTATCGGCTTTGTCTTCTCGGTTGTCCTGGAGGCTTTCAAGTTGGGTTCCTGAGCTGGTGTCCACGTCCTGGTCCATATCTTGCCCGGGGCCGCTGTTCCGGGTTGATGGCGACCTCGACCTGCGGGCGGTGCTGACGATGCCGGCGCAGCGCAGTCGGTTGGTCCACCAGTTGGCCCGCCAGGATGGCTGGCGCACCCTGCTGGATTTGGATAAAGAGACGGTGACGACATGGCTGGATCGGCAACTCGACGTGCTGGGCACGACAACCGTTGTGGAGGCTCTGGCCGCAATCCCACACCATCCCGTTGTTCTCTGGGGTTTGTGGGTTCCCATGGTCCACCTCATGGAGAGATTGCAACGGACAACGCCGCGGCCCCGAATGGGCCTGGCAGGTGTGCCGGGTACCGGGAAAACCACCCTGGGCCAGGCCATGGCAGTGCTGGGGCAAGCCTATGGCTTTTCCCCCATCGTGGCCTCCATTGACGACTATTACCTTCCCCTGCCCATACGGGCCGCGGCCATGGCCGCCAATCCCTTCGCCATTGATCGTGGTCCCCCCGGCAGCCATGACCTGCAATGGCTGAACCGCTCCCTGGACGACTTCGCTGCCCATGGGCACTGTTCCGTTCCCCGCTTCGATAAAGGCCTGGCCAGCGGCCGGGGGGACCGCAGTGGCAGTGTGGAACACAGGGGCGACTTCTTTCTATTGGAGGGTTGGATGGTGGGCGCCCGCCCGTTTCAGGCGGGTCCGGATGACCCGTATCCTGGCGCATCCGCAGCAGAGCAGGCCTGGTGTGCCCGCTGCAGCAGTCTTCTTGCGGACTACACCAGCACATGGAAGCGGCTTCATGGGCTGGTGCTGGTGATTCCCCAGCAGTGGCGCCACAGCCTGCGGTGGCGGATCCAGGCGGAAGCACGGCAGCGCCGCAGTGGCAAGGGCGCCCTCAGCGGGATGCAATTGGAGCGGTTGCTGCGCTGTTTCTGGGCCTCGGTTCCACCCCATCGCGCTCTGCAACCTGACCGGATCCCGGTGGATGGAGGCCCCCCCGTGATGATGACGGCGACCCTGGATGGCCGGCGGCGGGTGATTGCTGTGGGGCCACCCGGCGCCGTCAACTGGCCCGCACCGGCTCAAATGTCCTCCGCTTCCCCTTCCTCCGTATCCTCCATGGGGTAGTGGAAGCCCTTGGCCCGCCCACTGAGGACAGCCTTGCCCAAGGACATGGCCCGCTGGGCAGCCAGGCGGGCCTTGCGATTCCAGGTAGCGCGGCGGTGATTCCGCTTCTGGTGAGATGTTTTCTTCTTGGGGACAGCCATCGGATCGCAGGAATACAGGACCATGAACCTTCTATTCTTGCCATGGCTTGGGGCCACGTCAAACCATTGGTCGTGGCCACTGGCTACAGTTGCTCTCAGAAAGGAACATTCCGTGGCAAATCAGCGCCACATCACCGTTTTTGCGCCAGCGCTGGGCCAATCCGCCAGAGCGCCGCTCAGTTATAGCGGTCTTGTGGACGCCATCCGCAACGGTCAGGCACAAGAGTTGCTTTGGGATCCCGATCTGCGCAAGGTGCGGGCCACCTTGCTGGATGGTCGCCAGAGCGTGGTAGACGTGTTTCCTGAAAATCCCGTACTGATTCAGGAGGCAGAAGCCGCCGGGGTGCCCCTCACCATTCAGGACAGCCGTCAGCAACAGGCTCTCACCGGGCTGGTGGGCAATCTGCTGCTGGTGTTGCTGATCCTGGTGGGTCTCACCTTCCTGCTGCGCCGCTCTGCCAAGGCGGCCAACCGTGCCCTGGGCTTTGGCCGCAGCAAACCCCGCCTACGGCCTGAAAACGACATCAAGGTCTGTTTTGAGGACGTGGCAGGGATCAACGAAGCCAAGGACGAACTCCAGGAGGTGGTGGCCTTTCTCAAGCAACCTGATCGCTTCACCAGCATTGGCGCCCGGATTCCCCGTGGCGTATTGCTGGTGGGGCCGCCGGGAACCGGCAAAACCCTCCTGGCCCGTGCCGTGGCTGGAGAAGCGGGGGTGCATTTCTTCTCCATCTCCGCCAGTGAATTTGTGGAGTTGTTTGTGGGTGTAGGGGCCAGTCGGGTGCGGGATTTGTTCCGCCAGGCAAAGCAGAAAGCCCCCTGCATTGTGTTTATCGACGAGATTGACGCCGTGGGTCGCCAGCGTGGCGCGGGCATTGGTGGCGGCAACGACGAGCGGGAGCAAACTCTCAACCAGTTGCTCACGGAAATGGATGGCTTCGAGGAGAATTCCGGCGTGATCCTGCTGGCGGCCACCAACCGCCCCGACGTGCTGGATACAGCCCTGCTGCGACCGGGTCGCTTTGATCGGCGGGTGTTGGTGGATTTGCCGGACCGCCGTGGACGGGAGGCTATTCTCAATGTCCATGCCCGTACCCGGCCCATCAGCCCGGAGGTGGACCTTGCTGCATGGGCCCGCCGTACACCCGGCTTTTCTGGCGCCGATCTGGCCAACCTGCTGAACGAAGCCGCCATTGTTACCGCCCGGGCGCAGCAGCAGTGCATTGAGGATAACCACATCATGGATGCCCTGGAGCGGGTCACCATGGGACTGCCCGCCGCACCCCTTCAGGACAGTGCCAAAAAGCGGCTCATTGCCTATCACGAGGTGGGTCATGCGTTGCTGGCAACCCTGCTGGATCAGGCAGACGATCTGGACAAGGTGACCCTGCTACCCCGCAGTGGCGGGGTGGGGGGCTATACCCGCTTCACACCTGATGAAATGGTGGTGGATTCCGGTCTTTTGACCCGGGCCAGGCTTCAGGCCCGGATGGTGGTAAGCATGGGCGGCCGTGCTGCGGAGTTGGTGGTCTTTGGCAAACAGGAAATCACCCAGGGGGCCAGCAGCGATATCGAGGCCGTCACCGCCACGGCCCGGGAGATGGTCACCCGCTACGGCTTCTCATCCCTGGGTCCGGTGGCTTGGGAAGGGAACCAGGCGGAGGTGTTCATTGGCCGGGATTGGCTTCAACAGCGCCCCACCTATTCAAAAGACACAGCCAAAGCCCTCGACGCGGAAGTGCAGCAGTTGGCCAAACAGGCCCTCGCCAA
Organism: Candidatus Synechococcus spongiarum LMB bulk15M; assembly: GCA_002018045.1. Taxonomy (GTDB): domain Bacteria; phylum Cyanobacteriota; class Cyanobacteriia; order PCC-6307; family Cyanobiaceae; genus Synechococcus_B; species Synechococcus_B spongiarum_E. The sequence goes on along the minus strand of MWLD01000045.1, from coordinate 8,325 downwards.
GGCCTGCACGCTGCTGTCCCGGCATCGTCCCCTGATGGATGAGCTGACAGATGAACTCATTGAACAGGAAACCATTGCCGGGGATCGGTTCCGGGCCATTGTGAAGCGGTGCCTTGGCGCCATGACCCCCCTTCAGGACTCGGTCAAACAGGATTTAGTCAAGGGCGTTTCACAAGAAGTGGGATGAATCAGAAAGAGACTGGCGTGAACAACCGTCCCTGAGAGTCCCACCAGAGCGAAGCTGATGACGCGCCTGTATCCCAGGCCTGACGTCTCCAGGTCCATCAGATAGGGGCTTATGTAGGATAGTGCCCAAAGACAAGAAGCCAGGAGTCAAACTGCTTTCTCAAGTTGTCTTATAAGTCTTAAGGTGATTTTATTTTCGCAATACTTTATAGTTAAACATTCTAAAAAGAAATATATCAGCTTCTATAGTTTTATCTATTTGTTTCCAGTCATCGAAAGCTTTTTTTGTTATATTAATATAATCAATGACTTTATTTCTAACAAACTTTTTATTTAAATTATAATCCGCATCATGACGAGCAATTTGAAGCTTAATAACAGCTTTTGCAACAGAAACTAATCTTTCATCAATAGTATTTATATTTAAAACAGGATAAAGATTTTCCGATACTGAAGCTTTGGAAAAATCTTGCGCAAGATTTTTTATGTGAGAATGACTAATTGTACGTGCAAGATAATTTCTTAATACGGAACGATCTTTTCCTGGAAAAGCACGTTTAACTGCTGCATCAATCAATAAATGAAATAATGCATAATAAGAAGCCGACACAGACCGTCGAAGACTGGCCTGACGAGGTTTTTTGCGCTCCCTCATGGCAAGATGAAATGCTTGCTCTAAAAGGTCAACATGAAGAGTCATTATATTGAAAAATCTATTTATTCAAAGTTGAGATACCGAACTTACATCAACATATACAAAAATATCACGACTTACTTTTTCTTTAACTAATTGATGTATTATTGAAGATGTCTTAAATCTTTTTTCATACCTAGGTGAAATTTTCTGGTTATATTTAACTTTAACTATTTCTTCTTCAATATTATCATTTTCTATTATTGCATCAACAAAAATAGAAGGATCTTCATCATGGTCAACACCATATTTAACTTTACAATCAATTAAATCGTTAGGAAGATTTAATTGTAAAATTTCAGCTTTAATGTCATTTTCAGAAATTCTTGGTGGTTGTTGTTCTGAAGTTAATGGAGCCATTTCAAAAGAAGTAGTCATTTTTATTTAGAGCCTAAACGGCTCTCATAGATTGTTCACCCAACCTAGGCCACTAACCAACCAACAGCAACCACATCTAGTGCCACTTTCCAAACTGCCACATCTAACTATCTTCAAGCCACCAGCTCATGGTGCTTGATCCTTTTGCCCACCATCCTAGCCACCATGGACGCCATACTGTCAATAGTGTCCCGTAAGCGGGCATTGTGGCAGCCTGCAAACTCTGATACATAGCGGTCCAGGTGCTTAGGGCTGATCTTGTGGAAGATGCCCTGATAGCCTCGCTTCAACATGGACCAGAAACTCTCAATGCCGTTGGTGTGGGGGTGGTTACGGGGAGTGCAGTGGCAGTATCACTCTTCCACCACCGCCGCAAGAGCTAATGACAACCACCAGCGGAAGAGACAGAAGGGACGCTTTGGAGAGGGCTATGGGAGACTCTGGAAACAGCAGGCAGCGTAGCACAAGAAGCAAACTCCAATCGTAGCCTAGGTTTTGATGTCTTGGGCACTATCCTGCATAAGCCCCATTCCAAGCCTTTGTAAAATCCTCTTCACCACTGATGTTCTCATGGTGAGACGGCATCCTGTGGGGAAGGAAGGGTCCGATTTTTGTGGTGCCCGCTAGTCTTGTGACTCTTCTCCTGTCTGCTTCCCCTCCAGCTTGATCATCAGAGCTTGGCGAATGCGATCTTGATTGTGATAGAGGTCAGCGGGAGTTGTCACGTAAACTGTCTTGGGCTGACTTTGATCAAGGATAGTAATTTTCTTCTTCCTGACAGCATTAAAGTGCAGTCTTACAAAAGATTTCCTGGCATGGCCATCAAGAATAATGTTACAATAGCTTTGCATGTCTTTTTCTGTAATCCTATCTGGATCAACACAATTAGCACAAATTGCCCTAATAATACGTAAGGCTTCTATTTCTTCTTGTGTTGTTATAATATCATTATCATCTTTTTCTTCTACGTAGTCCTGGTTCTTCATCTGAGAACCAGTATCCTTAACCTCAATCGTTTTAATTGCTTTATCTAAAGTTTCATTGATGCGGTCAGCAATGTAGGATTGGATAGCTTTGCTGACAATTGGGCGAAAACTGTCTAGAAGTTGAGGGCTGATCCGTCTGGCAGAATGAACCCGCTGGGCCATTTCTCTAATCAGCCAATCGCTGGGATCAGTTAGCTCTTGACGAATCTCCTCCTTGACACCTTTAATGTATTTCAATTCCTCAGCAATGCTCAGGAGCTCATTCAGGTTGAATCTAGGCTTGGTGACGTGTTTTAACTGTTTCAGCGGTGCATGACGGAGGTTCAGCAGATCGATCTCGGCAAAGGGTTTCTCATCCATCTTGTTGGCCTCGTCCAGATCAGTGAAGAACTGAAAAATATGACCATTTGTCAAGAGGCCAAGTCGTGCCCTGGTGGCATGAAAATAGCGTTGCAGTTGTCCACGTTCAGTTTCGTCCAGGTTTGTTTTGTATGCTTTCACTTCTACCAGGATTTTTGGCTGGTTGTTTTCCAGGATGGCATAGTCAACTCGCTCTCCAGACTTGATGAGGGGTAGATCAGCAAAAAACTCCGGCATCACTTCATCATGGTTAAAAACATCGTAGCCTAAAGCCTGGAGAAAAGGCGCCACCAAGGCCATTTTGGTGGCCTCTTCATTGGGAGGCGCCTGCCAATCAGGGGTCTTCAGTTTTTTGGCCAAGGCCTCAAGCTGCTCGATCCAATCCACAGGGGAATCCGTATCAGGCACCGAATATACCACAAAACCAGCTCTGTTGGAATACAGGGGCGCCTTGGGGCCTGCTGGGCTGAACCGACCGCCTATTCCCCAAACCAGGTGTTCCGTCAGTACTTCGAGCAACGCCTCAGGGAAGTGCAACGCAGGAGTGGAGTGTGGAGTGCGTGTTCAAAAATCACCCTCCAGGATCACCTCCGTATTCCCCTCTCAAACCTCAAACCAGTCTGAAAACCCCAGGGCTGGTCTGGGTAGGCACCACCGTCAGGCTATTGACGGCGGCACAGCAGCGGAGATCCGCGTCGTGGTTACCGAGGCGTTGCAGGCGTTGACCGTGGGTGGCCAGGCGCAAACAGGTTTCCGGGTTGTGCTGCCACACTTGCCAGAGGGCTGCGGCGGCAGTCGTCTCGTCGTTTCCGCAGTGGCTTTGGGGATCACTGCCCAGGGTCGTGGCCATGGAGTGGAGCAGGGCGCCGGCGGCCAGGCTGTCCTCAAGGGAATAGCTGCCCTCCCAACCACTGCCCACAATCCACACATGGCCTGCGGCCAACGCCTGTAGCTGCGCAGCCACCGCCTTCAGGTTGTTGAGGGAGCAGGTGAACACCCGGGGAACTGCCTGTACCCGCTCCAGGGCACGGGTGCCGTTGGTGGTGCTGAGGAAGAGTTGTTTGCCCTCCACCACAGCCGGGGTCACGGCGACGGGAGAATTGCCCAGGTCGAAGCCCTCCAGCGCTCGACCGCCCCGCTCCCCCGCCAGCAGGCGTTTGTCCTGGGGCACTGCCGTAGCTGCCCGCTGGAGGATATCCAGATCGGCGAACACATGAACCGCCGTGGCGCCGTTGTGCAGTGCCCAGCCGATGGTGGTGGTGGCCCGCAGCACGTCGATGACCACTGCCGCATCGGGGTGGCCGCTGCCGGGCACCGCCTCCGGCGTGGGGCAATACCAAACCTTCATTACGCCACAGCATCCACGACCTGCCACAGTAACCGGGTGGTTGGCTGGATTCCATGGCGCAAGATCTCCGCCAGTTTCTGGCGCTCCTGGAGGCGCGGGGCCAACTGCGGCGCATTACGGCCGCCGTGGATCCCGAGCTGGAGCTGGCGGCCGTTGCCGATCGGGTGCTGGCCATGGGTGGTCCCGGACTGGTGTTTGAAAACGTGATCGGGAGCCCATGGCCGGTGGCCATCAATCTTCTGGGCACTGTAGAGCGGGTGGTGTGGGCCATGGGCATGGAGCAGCCGGAGGAGCTGGAGCGCCTTGGTGAACGCCTGGCCAGCCTGCAGCAACTCCAGCCCCCCAAGCGTCCCAAGGAACTGGTGGCCATGGGTGGCCTGCTGTGGGACGTGTTGCGGGCGCGCCCGGACCGGGATCTGCTACCGCCCTGCCAGCAGGTGGTGCTGGAGGGGGAAGCGGTGAATCTGGATGCTCTGCCCCTGTTGCGCCCCTGGCCGGGGGATGGGGGATTCATTGTGAATCTGGGTCTGGTCGTCACCAGGGATCCGGAGACGGGTGTGCCCAACGTGGGGGTCTATCGGCTGCAACGCCAGTCTCAACGCACCATGACCGTCCATTGGCTCTCGGTGCGGGGTGGGGCCCGTCATCTGCGCAAGGCGGAGGCCATGGGCAAGCCTCTGGAGGTGGCCATTGCCGTTGGTGTGCATCCTTTGCTGATTCTGGCTGCCGCCACCCCCATTCCCGTCCATCTCTCGGAGTGGTTCTTCGCGGGGCTTTACGGCGGCAAGGGGGTCCGGCTTGCCCGCTGCCGCACCGTTGACCTGGAGGTTCCCGCCCAAAGCGAAATCGTGCTGGAGGGGCAAATTCATCCAGGCGAGCGCCAGGCGGACGGACCCTTCGGGGATCACATGGGCTTCTACGGCGGCATTGAGGATTCTCCCCTGATTCGCCTGAAGGCGGTCACCCATCGCCGGCGACCCACGTTTCTGGCCACCTTCAGCGGGCGGCCACCCAAGGAGGAGGCCATGCTGGCCATTGCCCTCAACCGTATCTACACCCCCATCCTGCGTCAACAGATCCCGGACGTCAAAGACTTTTTCCTGCCCATGGACGCTCTCAGCTACAAGCTGGCGGTGATTGCCATCGACAAGGCTTATGCGGGCCAGGCGCGGCGGGCCGCCATGGCGTTCTGGGGCGTGCTGCCCCAGTTCACCTACACCAAGTTTGTGGTGGTGGTAGATGAAACCATCAACGTGCGGGATCCGCGGCAGGTGCTTTGGGCCGTCAGCGCCAAGGTGGACCCTCAACGGGACGTGCTGGTGATTGCCGACAGTCCCTTCGATAGCCTGGATTTTGCCAGTGAACGCATTGGCCTGGGGGGACGCATGGCCATTGACGCCACCACCAAAGTGGGGCCGGAACGGCGCCACGACTGGGGTCGTGCCCTCGGACGGGATAAAGCCACCGAGGCGCGCATTACGGAACGTTGGTCGGAGTTGGGGTTGGACGACGTGGGCCGGACCTCCCCGGATCCCGTTCTGTTCGGTTATGGGATGGAAAACCTGCTGGCCCGCTTGGGTCGCTTGTAAAGCTCTTGCGCTGCCCCCTCCCGACTCGCCGTGCTGCAACGTCGCACCCTCTACGCCTTGAAAGCCCTTCTGGAGTTGGCACAGGCACAGGAAGCGCTCCGATCGGTGCCTCGAATTGCTCAGCGCCAGCAGATCCCCGCCGCCATGCTTGAACAGATTCTGTTGCAGTTGCGTCACGCCGGACTGGTTGTGGCCCAGCGTGGCCGTGCCGGGGGCTACGGACTGGCGCAGCCAGCCAGCTCCATTTGTCTGGAGCAGGTGGCAGACGCTGTAGGAGAGCGGCTTCAACAAGCAAAGTCTTCCCTCAGCCATGAAGACAATGCCATGGATCAAGTGCTGGCCATGCTGGAGCGGCGTTTACGGTGTTCCCTGGCCAAAACCCTGCGGGAGACCACCCTGGAAGATCTGTTCCTTGATCTGCGCTCCTGGCAGGCCATTCTGGAGGACGACAACGCCTTGATGCTTTGACCTGACGCTTGAAAGGGACACTTCCAAGGATCCGGACCCTTGCCGATTTCCGTGCCTGTTGTCAATATGGCGACTTGGACTGTTGAACGGGTTGTGTCCAGACCAGCCGCTGCCACCGATTCCCCCCCAGCGGAGAACAGCAGCATTGCCATTGAACCAGGTCACCGTCTACGGGGTGAGGTGGTGGTTCCCGGGGACAAATCCATTTCCCACAGGTCCCTGTTGTTTGGCGCTATTGCCGAGGGAACCACCACGATTCACGGGATGCTGGCGGCGGCAGATCCCTGTAGCACTGCTGCCTGCTTGCAGGCCATGGGCGTGACCATCAGTCCCTTGGGGGCCAGGGATCAGCCCGTTGTTGTGGAGGGTGTGGGACTGGACGGTCTACAGGAGCCTGGAGATGTGCTGAATTGTGGTAACTCCGGAACCACCATGCGGCTGCTGCTGGGTTTGTTGGCGGGTTGCAAAGGACGTTATTTCGTTCTCACCGGCGACGCTTCCCTGCGGCAGCGGCCCATGGGACGGGTCAGCCGCCCCCTCTGCCAAGCCATGGGCGCCAGGATTCACGGTCGGGCCAACGGCACCCTGGCCCCTCTTGGCGTCAGTGGCTGCCAGCTCCAGGGGGGTGTGATTGGCACCTCCGTGCCCTCGGCTCAGGTGAAATCCGCTCTTCTGCTGGCGGGCCTGACAGCCAGTAGCAGTGTGTCCGTCATTGAGCCCAACCGCTCGCGGGATCACAGCGAACGCATGTTGCAGGCGTTTGGGGCGGACGTGCAGGTGAGTGGCGACTACGGTCGCCATGTGCAACTCAAGCCCGGCCGGATCTTACGGGGCCGGACCGTTCACGTTCCCGGAGACATCAGTTCCGCTGCATTCTGGCTGGTAGGGGCCGCCGTGACCCCCGGCTCCCGGTTGCGCCTTCCCCACGTGGGCCTGAATCCCACCCGTACAGGACTGCTGGAGGTGCTCCGAACCATGGGCGCCCGATTACAGGTGGAGAACCGGAAGCACGTCACGGGTGAGCCCGTGGCAAACCTGCTCGTTGAGCATGGTCCCCTGGGGCCGTTCTCCATTGGTCCTGATCTTGTTCCCCGACTGGTGGACGAAATCCCTGTTCTGGCTGTGGCCGCCCTCTTTGCGGAAGGCACCAGTCGGATTCACGGGGCCAGGGAGTTACGGGTCAAGGAGACAGACCGATTGGCGGTGATGACCCGCCAACTGAGGACCATGGGGGCTGTGGTGGAGGAAACCGCCGATGGCCTGGTGATTGAAGGTCCCCAGACACTACGCGGCGCCCAACTGGACAGTGAAACCGACCACCGGGTGGCCATGAGCCTTGCCCTGGCGGCCCTCAACGCCCACGGCCCCAGCCACATTCATGGCGCCGATGCGGCTGGTGTCTCCTATCCCGGATTCTGGCAGCAGTTGAGGCAGCTTCAGGCAGCAGGTGGTTAGGGGCTGAGGCGCCGGGCCGTGGATCCCCGGGACACCTTCGGGAGGAGGGTCGTCGCCGGGGGAAGATCCTCGGCAGGACGTGGGCGCCAGTGAAGGCTGTATTGTCCTTCGCCCGGGTCAAAGTCGCACAGGACGACCTTCTCCGTTGCAGCGGCGGAAACGGGCGCCGCGAAACATCGGACAACTTGCCCCCATGGTCCTGTCTGCCTTGTAGGATTGAGGCTCTGTTCTTTTGGCCACAAGCGCCCGAACCCCATGAAATCCATGAGCAATCCGGATCCGAAGCTGGTGCAATTGGGAGAGGGTGTCCCATGGGCGTGGGGCGTGGATGCAGCGAGGGGAGACCTGACAGTTAATGAAGAGAGCATTAAGAGCGGTAGCTTTCGCAAGCGAGAAGGAGTAAAATCGGTCCGGCGGTCCGGCGGTCCGGCGGTCCGGCGGTCCGGATTATGGACCAACGGTCATGAGGATAGTTGCGAGGCAAAGCCGGCGCACGGCAACCGGCTCCGGTCTTGCGGCAGGCTCGGCTCGCCCCGAGTTGTGTCGTGAGCGTCGTTCCCACGCCTGCGGCCGTCTGCTGGCGTTGCTGCTGGGCGTTCCCGGTTTGTTCACTGCTGCCCCCGGCCTGGTCGTTGCCACACCCGCCCTGCTGCTCGGCGCGTTCGGCCTGCCCACGCCCGTGCAGGCACACTCAGGCAAGGATGAATTTGGAAGACTCATAAAAGGACGACACGACCTGCCCGTGCCCGCGGACCTGACAGTGACGTCGACATCCTCCGGCTCGACCGCCTCGATCACGGCGACCTGGAACTCAGCTACCGGAGCGAACTGCTACGGTATTTCATATAGGAATATAGCCTA
>MWLD01000067.1 GCA_002018045.1 Candidatus Synechococcus spongiarum LMB bulk15M | reverse complement strand
TTTTTTCCTCTATCTTCATCCTGGCCAGCAGGCTGAACGGGCACAGCTTGCATGGGTAGACTGCACCCATTTCAAGGAAGAGAATCTGTCGAAACTGGAACCGCTTGCTCAAGCCGTGCTGGATGTTCGTGCTGCCCATCCTGGCGCCAGCCTGGCTGATCTCTATGATCCGGACACCAGCCGCCGAATCTCCGCAAGGCCCATAGGGCGCTGGATCGGGCTGTGGATCGGCTTTATCGGCGCTTAGGCTTTGCTTCCGAACGGGAGAGGGTGGAGCGTTTGTTGATGTTGTATGAGAAAATGTACGCTCCGTTGGCTTCCAAAATGCAGGGCAAGAGAAGGCAGCAAAGGAAGGCGCGACTGAGCAGTCATTCAGCTACGGCACCACAGACAAAGTCATGACTGGCAATCAGATGATCGACTTCAAAGGTTCCTTCCGGATCACAATCCGGCTAGACGCGACATCAGGGCACCTGGAAAAACCGCCTTTTCCTTGGTTGGAAAGCTTGCTGACCCATGTAAACCCGCGCCAAAATTGACGTTCTCGTGGCAGGAGGGCATTCCACGGGGAAGCTGACCGATTTCTCAAGATGCCTTCCCTTGTTTGAGGGCGACCACCTTGATTCACCACCGCTGGTGCGTCGGAGGTCATGATTGCAAGGCGCAGATTCGCCATGCCCTTCTCTGCTAGGCTTGCGTTCAACCACGGCGTCATTCCATCACAACAACTTGACCCAGTGCGGTTTCAACCATGCAGATTGAGCGCATTCGCATCCGCAACTTCCGAGCTTTCCGCGATGTGGAGATGCTGCACATCCCACGGCTTGTTACCATGGTTGGCGCCAACGGTACGGGCAAATCCAGCCTCTTTTCCGTGTTTGGCTTCTTGCGGGATGCCATGAACACCAATGTCCGCACTGCTCTGGTCAAGCTCGGCGGCAGCCGCGGCTTCCATGAGGTGCGTAGCCGCAATTGTGATGGGCCAATCGAGCTTGAGGTTGCTTATCGTATTCGGCCCAGGCAGCCGCTTGTCAGCTACAGCGTCTCGATCAACCTTGATAGAAGCGGTAAGCCGATAGTGGAGCGTGAAATCTTGCGCTATCGACGAGGAGAACACGGTAAGCCATGGCACTTCCTGGACTTCAAACGGGGGAAAGGGTACGCCGTCACCAATGAGATCACAGAGGTGAAGAAGGCAGCCGACCTTGATCGTGAGGAGCAGGAGACCCTGAAATCCCCTGACCTGCTGGCCATCAAGGGTCTGGCCCAGTTTGAACGCTTCCCTGCTGTGGTTGCCCTGGGCAACCTGATCGAGCGCTGGCACGTGTCCGATTTCCACATCAGCCGCGCCCGAGTCGAGCCAGAGGCTGGCTATGCCGAACACTTGTCCCGCGAGGGGGAGAATCTCGCGCTTGTGATCGAATATCTTCACGACAATCATCCCAAGGTATTCTCGACCATCAAGAACGCCCTCCAGAAACGGGTTCCCGGCATCACCCAAGTGGAATCCAAGCAGACAGAGGAGGGCCGAGTCTTGCTCAAATTCCAGGATGAAGCCTTCGCAGATCCGTTTCTTGCCCGCCATATCTCTGATGGCACAATCAAGATGCTGGCCTATCTGACGTTGCTCTACGATCCTGATCCGCACCCCCTCCTGTGCGTTGAGGAGCCGGAAAATCAACTGTATCCCACGCTTCTGGAGGAACTGGTTGAAGAGTTTCGCGCCTATGGCCAAAAGGGGGGACAGGTATTGATCTCGACCCATTCGCCTGATTTCCTCAACGCCGCACACCTGGAGGAGGTGTTCTGGCTGCAAAAGCACGGTGGGTATACCACGATTCACAGAGCAAGCGACAATCAGCAGGTAGCGGCGTATATGGCTGATGGTGGCCGCATGGGGCACCTGTGGAAACAGGGCTTTTTCAAGGGAGTGGAACCGGAAGGATGATCCTTGCATTCTTACTGGAGGGGCGGTCTGAAAAAGAAATGCTGAAGGGGCTACTTCCGCGCCTACTGCCCCCTGATGTGCAGGTGGAGTATGCGGTCTTCGAGGGCAAGCAGGATCTGAAGCGCCAGATGAAACGCCACTTGAGCGGCTGGCGAACCCCGAATACAGTATTTATCGTCATGTGCGATCAGGACAGCTCGGATTGCTTGAAATTAAAAGCAGAGCTGGTTGAGAGATGTCCCCAGGCAAAGCAAGATCATGTGATTGTCAGGATCATCTGCCGCGAGCTGGAGAGCTGGTATTTTGGTGATCTTGCTGCAGTTGAAAATGCCCTCAACGTTCCGAATTTGATTCAATATCAAAAAAAGCGCAAGTATCGCATACCCGATAGGATCCATTCACCAGCCAGTGAACTGGAAAAGATCACTGGCGGCGCCTATCACAAAATATCTGGATCAAGGGAGATTGGTTCCAGGCTATCGCCCAATTCCAACACATCCGGAAGTTTCCAGGTATTCATTGACAGCATTCAAGAGATGATCAAGGGCTGGGATCCAAAGATCGAAGAACAAGATACGGAAGATACGGAGGGAAGTCCGTCTTCAGTGGATAAACGTCCCCATTGCCCGTGATCCGCTGAGGGAGCAGATGCTGAAAGCGTGCTGCACACTACCCGCGTCCAACGGGACAAGGTGTCGGACGCAACAACGATTCCCAACTGCTGCCCTGGTCTGAAGCGTTACAGACCGGGCAGACAGCTTTTCAGGCAATCAACAGGACGTTCAGTTCAACTGTCTTCATAGGTGTGGTACTACTCAGGGTTGGCGTTAATCACGGATGGATCCTCGTTGCCTACGACCGGGGTCTCGGTGAGATGCTGCCAGCGGGTAACTTGAAGAAGTCCCGGTGGCGCCAGTCGCAAGCCGGTGGCGCCAGCAGGCGCTGTGGGGGGACGGTTGGGAACAGCATGTTTGTCCATAAATCTCCTTGGAGTTGGAATATGGTCTCGACAGACCTGTTTCCAATTTCAGGTTTGATTCAGGTTTCCACGAGGGCCGTTTACCAACTGTCATAAAGGTTGCCGGGCCGACCCCGCCTAAACTGGCTCCGTCATTCCAACGCAAGTTGATATGAGCCTGACCGAACCCGGCGCTCCCGACAGCCGTCAACACCAGCAAGCTGTCCTTCTGGCTCACCGCTATGGGCTGAATCTCGACGATGACGAGCAGGAAGAGCTTGTCTGGCTCATCGAGGCCATGGGGCTGGACGAGGCGGAGGCGGAATGTGCCCGCTGCCGCGCCATGTTGATTCGCTCCGGGCAACCGGATCCCGATGCCGAGTCCTCCGAATGCCCCGAGACCTGAGCAGAAGTCAACTGCTCGGCTGCCAAGGTGAGCCAGTTTCCGTAGAACATCCGACCCAGCGGCATCAGTGTCTCCAGGCCAGCCCCGTTGAACCGGACCTGCTGGGCAACGGTGCGCAAGTCGTCGTCCTCGGCAAACCAACGCTCCACCATGTCCTGATCCAATTCCATGTGGCCTTGCACCCCGTAGGCTGCAGGGCCAAGGGCCGCAATCTGGTTGTGGCAGAGAGGGCTGCTGGCCATGGTCTCGATAGAACGCTCCGGAACCACCTCTTCCCCATGCAACTGAAACACCGGTAGAGGGTCGGGCAAACCGTGCAGGAGGGGATGATTGCGGCCAGCAGGGGTTTGATGCAGTGTCCATGGCTGCCCCTGGGGATCCAGCCAACCCAGCTCCCGTTGCCGGGCAGCACGGATCACACACCCCTTGGCCTTGGCAAGTACTTGCAGACCCAGACAGATACCCATGACGGGAATGTGCCGTTCCAGCAAGTGTTGACAGAGACGGACCAACTGCGGGATTCGTCCATGGCGGTCGTTGGCGCTGGCCGGTCCCCCCAGAAGCAGGAATGCCTGACCGGGCTGTGGCCGGGGCAGAGGTTGATCGGTCCAGAGTTGCGTCACCTCAAGTTGCCAACCGCGCTCCGTCGCCAGAGGACCAATGAGGCCAGACCCCTCCCGCGGGATGGTCTGCACAATGCATAGCTGGAGGTTCCTGGGCATTAGCTCCTGGTCGATTGTTGTCCAGTTTGTCCCAGGGGACGTTGCAATGCACCAGGATCCAGGCCCTCCCGCAGGCTCAGCACCACGCCGGCAGCTTCCTGATAGCTGGCAACGTTGATGACCCCATCCAGACCCAAGGCTGTTGCAGTGACCTTCAGTTGGGAGGGATTATGAACCGCCAGGATCGGGATCGACCGCTCGGCTGCCGCCAGAATTGCCGGTCCGCCCATGGCGCCGTGGGGCGCCACCATGGCGCCCACATGATGAACCAGCAGATCACCCGCCCGTGCAGCGGCAGCGGGAATGAGTTGGGGGGCGCGACTCAGCCCCACCAACACGGACGGCAGAAAGGTGTAACCCAACTCCTCAGCCGCTGCACGGGGATCCGCATCCGACAGCAAGGGCAGTGGGCGTACAGCCGGGGCATGAGCACAAGGCAGCCCCAACTCCCGCACCAGTAGATGGCTGATCACTGCCTCTGCCCCGGCCATGGCATCCACTCCTCTGCCCTGGCGATAGTTCTGCAGCATCGAAGACGTGGGGAACTCGTCAGGGAAGCGGGTCACCACGGCCACAGCCGTAGCGCCACGGTGTTGAAGCTGGTGGCCGGCTTCCAGCAACATGTCAACACGGTTCAGGCCACCCCAGCTCATGCCACTTGCCCCCTGCTCCAGGTGTACCCCGAGCGGCTCCGGCGTGACCACCTCGGAACCTATGGGTAAGCCCAGGCTGAACCGTGCCGCGGCAGCCACCTGGCGGTGACGTTCCAGTAAGTCCGGCTCCAGACCACCATCCAACAGCAAACCCAGGCAATGGCGATGGTGGGGCCGCAGGGCCATCCGACCTTGGCAAAAGCGATCCAGGGCCCAACCCTCCGTGTAGTGGATGTGGGCATCAGGCCAGTACAGGGAGGCGGCGTTCAGCACGTTGGGATGGGTGACGAGGCAGCCACTGGCGGCCGCCAGAAGGCGCGCCACCGGCAGACCGTCCCCGGCAAAACCTCCCTGCTGACAGCCAATCCCTGTGGGAATGATCAGAACCGTAGGCATTGGTGGGGCGCCCATGACTACGCGTTGCAATGGAGCACCATTGCTTCCAGCCGGATCCAGCGCTGCCCCTCTGGTAACGCCGTACAGGTCGTGATGGCCCAACGGAGTGGTACGCCGTGTTGCGCCAAGGCCTCTTCAATGGGCTTCAGCAGAGGGCCGGGCTCCAGAATCAATTCCAGAGACACCTTCTGCAACCGCGGTGTGGAATGACCCATGCCCTTCTCGAACCCGCCGCCACCAGCGATCACGTCTGATATTGACCGAACTGGGCTTCGTACAGGGCATCTTCCTGGCCACCTTCCAACTGCAGGTCACTGCGAGGGTAGGCTACACAGAGGAGGGTAAAGCCTTTCTTCCGTAAATCATCCCGCACACCCATGGCGTCCGGTTGCGCCACCTGGCCCTGCTTGAGCAGGGCGGCGCAGGTGGTACACAATCCTGTGCAGCAGGAGCAGGGCAGAACAATCCCGGCCGCTTCCGCCGCCGCCAACACCGTTTCATCCTCACGGCAAGGGAAGGTATGCGCTTTCCCTTGCAGGTGAACAGTGACGGTGAAGGTGTCCATTGGCCAGGTCAACCCATGGCGGCAGCACCACCCACCACCTCAAGAATTTCCTGGGTGATGGCTGCCTGCCTGGCTTTGTTGTAGTCCAACGTGAGGGTTTTTGCCAGGTCCTTTGCATTATCACTGGCGTTGTTCATGGCCGTCATGCGGCTGGCCAGCTCTGATGCGGCTGCTTCCTGGAGGGAACGCAACACCTGGTTCTGCACATAGAGGGGCAGGAGTGCATTGAGAAGTTGCAGAGGAGTCTGCTCGAAGACCATGGCGGAGGGAAGCTTGGGCTGGGTGTTGGGGAGTGAGCCACGCTCCACCTCCATCATCCCCCCCTTGCTGGTGAGACGGAACATCTCATCGTCCACAGTGGCAATGCCCTGGGGATCCAGAGGCAGGAGAGTTTGCACGACAGGCCTGGAACTCACCAGGTTGATGAATCTGGTGTAGATCCCTTCCACCCGGTCAGTGCTTCGACCCTGAAACAAGGGCAACAGGCGATTGGCAATCTGTCTGGCCTCAGCGGCAGTGGGCACCTGCTCCAGATTTTCGATGCTGTCAACAATGTCATAGTCCCGGCGGCCAAAGTAGGCATTGACTTTGCGGCCCACCAGGAGAAGATTCACCTGCAACCCTTTGGCCTTCAGCTCCCGGCAGCGTTGCTCTGTTCGCTTGATGACGTTGGCGTTGTAACCGCCGCAGAGCCCCCGGTCTCCCGCAATGGAAACCAGGGTGACGGTCCGCAGTTCACGTTGCTTCATCAGGGGAGCGTCCGCGGCTTCAAAGGCCATCCGGGACTGGAGATTTTCCAGGACCCGCGCCAGGCGATCAGCGAAGGGGCGGCTGCGTAACACCTGTTCCTGGGCGCGGCGCACCTTGGCTGCTGCAACGAGGCGCATGGCCTCCGTGATCTTGCGGGTGTTTCTGACCGAGTCAATGCGGTCTCTGATTTGTTTGAGATTGGCCATGGTTCAGCAAAGTTTTGAGGACCTGACCGGATCAAACGGCAGCCAGCATGGTGGATTTAACAGCCTCGATGGCAGCTTTGAGCTTGCCCTCGGCCTCCGCAGACACGACCCTCCTGGTCTGGATCTCCTCAACAAGGTCCTTGGCGCTGGTCTTGAGGTAGTCGCGCAACTCCCGCACAAAGCCCTGAATCTGCTCCACAGGCACGTCATCCAGTAAGCCTTTGGTTCCCGCATACACCAGAGCCACCTGCTCCGCCAGGATCAAGGGGCTGAACTGGGGCTGTTTCAGCATTTCCCGCAGACGCGCACCACGATCCAACTGGGCCCGGGTGGTGGCGTCCAGGTCCGAGGCAAATTGGGAGAAGGCCGCCAACTCAGCCGCCTGGGCCAATTCCAACTTCAACGTACCGGCAATTTTCTTGATGGCCTTGGTCTGAGCGGCGCCACCCACGCGGCTCACCGAGATGCCCACGTTGATGGCTGGGCGAAGACCGGAGTTGAACAGGTCCGAAGAGAGGAAAATCTGACCGTCGGTGATGGAGATCACGTTGGTGGGGATGTAGGCCGACACATCTCCAGCCTGGGTTTCAATGATGGGCAGAGCGGTCATGGAGCCTTTGCCCATGGCATCACTCAGCTTTGCGGCCCGCTCAAGGAGGCGGCTGTGGCAGTAGAAGATATCGCCGGGATAGGCTTCCCGCCCAGGCGGACGACGCAGCAGCAGAGACATCTGCCGATACGCCTGGGCCTGTTTGGAGAGATCGTCGTAGATCACCAGGGTGGCCTTGCCGTCATACATGAAGTGTTCGGCAATGGCTGCACCGGCATAGGGGGCCAGGTATTGGAGAGCGGCAGGCTCCGAGGCGCTGGCTGCCACCACTACGGTGTACGCCAAAGCGCCCCGCTCCCGCAGCACCTGCACCACGTTGGCCACGGAGGCAGCCTTTTGGCCAATGGCCACATAGACGCAAATCACGTCCTGATCCGCCTGGTTCAGGATCGTGTCGATGGCAATGGCGGTTTTTCCGGTCTGGCGGTCGCCGATGATCAACTCCCTTTGGCCCCGACCGATGGGAATCATGGCATCAATGGCTGTGATACCGGTCTGCATGGGCTCATGGACGGAGCGGCGCTGGATGATGCCCGGTGCCGGAGACTCGATCAGACGGGTGGTCGTAGTTTCAATGGCCCCTTTCCCATCCACGGCTTCGCCAAGGGCATTGACCACGCGTCCCAGCATGGCGTCACCCACGGGGACGGAGGCAATTTTGCCTGTGGCCTTGACGCTGCTGCCTTCGGAAATGCCGTGGCCCTCGCCCATGAGCACGGCGCCCACGTTGTCACTTTCCAGGTTCAGGGCAATGCCTTCCGTCCCGTCTGAAAATTCCAGCAGTTCGCCTGCCATGGCCTGCTCCAGGCCATGGATCCGGGCAATGCCGTCCCCCACCTGCAAAACGGTGCCGACATTGCTGACTGAGACGGATTTGTCGTAGTCCTCGATTTGCTGCTTGAGGATGGCGCTGATCTCGTCAGGGCGGATGGAAACCATGGCTTGGGGCGTGGGGAAGGGCAATTGGGTTGGGAGGGATTCAGGTCGCTTTGGCCAGGCTGAGACCGAGGCGACGAACTTGTCCGGACAGGCTGGCATCGACAACCTGGGAACCGATGCGCACAATCAGACCACCGATGAGAGAAG
The DNA here is from genome assembly GCA_002018045.1 of Candidatus Synechococcus spongiarum LMB bulk15M. Taxonomy (GTDB): domain Bacteria; phylum Cyanobacteriota; class Cyanobacteriia; order PCC-6307; family Cyanobiaceae; genus Synechococcus_B; species Synechococcus_B spongiarum_E. Next base: position 16,673 of record MWLD01000067.1, on the reverse strand, counting down.
GGTCAACGGTGATGGAGCAGTCCACGGCAGCACTACCCGCCATGGTCCGAACCTTTTGTTTGAGCTGTTCTTCCTGCTGCGAGGTGAGTGGCGTCGCGCTGGTCACCTGGGCCAGGGCAATGCCTTTTGCCTTGCGGTAAAGCTCCAGGAAGCGCTCAAAAACCGCCCCTATCAAACTGGTGCGCTGGCGATCAGCCAACAGCTTGAGCAGGTTGAGGCTGGCTGTTTGCTTGACCACATCCTTCTCCTGAAACAATGCTGTGATGACAGCTTTCCGGGTTTCCGGTTCAAGGATCGGGGATCCCAGAGCATCTCGCAAGACATCCGAGGTTATCCAGATTTCAAGCACAGCCCTGGCATCAGCAGCAAGATCGTCGCTGGTGCCGTTCTGGTTTCCGATTTGCAGCAGTGCTTCGGCGTAAGGCGTAGCGATGGTGTTGAGGAGGGGCATCGTCTAGCCAAGGGAGTTGATGGTGGCTTCCAGAAGCTTTGCCTGCTTCTTGGGAGAGAGCGCGTCAGGAAGATCCTGAAGGGTCAGGGCAATAGCCTGCTCAGCGGTGCTGCGGCGCAGTTCGTTGCTAATGCGACGCGCTTCGCTGTCCGTATCGGCCTTTGCTTCATCTTGAAGGCGAGCCATCTCGGCGATAGTGCGTTGCTCCCCCTCGGCACGAATGGCATCGGCGCGAGCTTGGCCGTCCCTGAGAATGGTCCGGGCGGTCTCCCGGGCGGCAGCCAGTTCGGCCTGAGCTTTCTCAAGCTGGTTTGTCGCTGCAGAGAGACGGGATTCAGCCTCATTGAGGTCCTGGAGGATTGCCTCGCGGCGGCGCGAGAGGATGCCGCCGAGGAATCCCTTCAAAAACCAAACCAGAACAGGGATGAGGATGGCCAGATTGACCAGGTTGCCGTTGAGTAGGTCAAGGTCGACGCCAAAACCTTCTGTTGCCGGCAAGAGGGGGGTGGCCATCATGGTGGCGGAGGCGACGATGAGCATTGGTGGATTCAGAAGGTGACCAGGCGCCGGATGATCAAATCGGCGAGTTGACGCGACTCCTTGGCCAGAACAGCATCAGCTTCGGACCGCTGGGCATCGATTTCAGCCCGCGCCTGCTCACGCAGTCTGGTTGCAGAGGCCTTGGCTTCCGCCAAGGCGGCTTTATGAAGCATGGCCACCTCGTCTTCAGCCGCAGCAACGACAGCCTGGGCGTCGTGACGAGCCTGTTGCAACCGGGCCTTGAGGTCTTGTTCAAGGCGTTGCACCCGAGCCAGTCGTTCCTTGGCGTCCTTGTGGCTGGTGGTTACAAAGCCTTCCCGCTCCTCAACCACCTTGCCAACAGGCTGGAAGAACAGCTTGTTCAAGATGAACGTGAGGATCACCACCTGAACGGCCATCAGCGGCAAGGTGGCATCAAAGTCGAAGAGGCCGCCTTCAGGGACAGGAGCCTCGGCCAGTGGGAACCAGCTGATCATTGGGAACAGTCGGATGGACGGTGGTTCAGGACAAGCACAGGTTGCGGTTCAGGCTATCTCTGCCGCAACGCCTTGCTGACGCACAATTCAGGAAAAGGGGTTGGCAAACAACAGCACCAGGGCCACCACCAGGCCATAGATGGTGAGCGATTCCATGAATGCAAAAGAGAGCAGCAGAGTGCCACGGATCTTTCCCTCGGCCTCAGGCTGACGGGCAATGCCTTCAACAGCCCCACCAGCAGCGGTGCCCTGGCCAATGCCGGGGCCAATGGCCCCCAGGCCAACGGCCAGGCCGGCGGCGACAACAGATGCTGCGGGGATAAAGGATTCCATGATTGAGGGGATGATGGTTGGGGGTGCGCAGATGCTACGCGGGTGTTGGAGGCGCGCCTGGAACATTCCTCGGGACAGGAAGGGGCCCGAGGCGTTCGGACCGCGCGCAATGATTTTGATCGACGTAGGAGACCGCTTCAGGCGTGCTCCTCGTGAACCGCCTCACCAATGTAGTAGGCCGCCAGGGTGGCAAAGATCAAGGCCTGAATGGCACTGGTAAACAGGCCCAGAAACATCATGGGCAACGGCACAAACAGGGGCAGAAGCAGCACCAGCACGGAGACGGTGAGCTCATCGGCCATGATATTGCCGAACAGACGGAAGGAGAGGGAAAGGGGTTTGGTGAAGTCCTCGACAATCTTGAACGGGAGCATGATGGGGGTGGGCTCCACGTAGTACTCGAAGTACCGCAGACCCTTCCGGCTCAACCCGGCATAGAAGTAGGCAAGGGAGACCAGCAGTGCCAGGGCAACCGTGGTGTTGATGTCTCCTGTGGGTGCTCCCAGTTCACCAGAGGGCAGACGTACCAGACGCCAGGGCACGAGGGCGCCTCCCCAGTTGCAGAAAAAGATGAACAGGAACAGGGTGCCAATGAAGGGCATCCAGTCCCGGTAGGCTGCTTCGCCGATCTGTTCCCGGGAGAGGTTGCGGATGTAGTCCCAGAGGAACTCCAGAAGGTTTTGCAGTCCGGCAGGCTGACGCGCCATCCGGCGCGTCCCCACCACCACAACGCTCAGCAGGGCGCCAATGAGGATCCATGAACTGAGGAAGATCTGGCCGTGAAGGTCAAGCTGGCCCAGGTGCCAGTAAAAATGCTGGCCAATCTCCAGACCATGGGTTTCCTCAACCATGAGTTCGGGATCACTGGCCGGGAGAGCCTCGGCAAGGGGAAGAAGGGTCTGCAGCAGCATGACTCAGGCAGAGGGGGAACCGGAAACGAAGATTTTGGGCTCATTGGAACCCGTCAGATCGCTGAAGGCGATGAGCAGAATGGCCGGCTTGTAGAGCAAAAAGCCGAAGAAGGCCGGCAAGAAGTCCAGCCCTTGCAGACGAAGGGCCAGAATGAACAGCAGAACGGGAGCCACCAGGTGCGCCTTCCCAAGCTTGTTGGAGCGCTTGCCCAGCCGTTCCACGGAACGTGAGAGGATCTTCACCGGCGAAGAGGACCGGGGAACAGACGGCATGAACCGATCCCAACCACCACGATCTCCAAGGGAAGACGGGGGCAGGCTGTGGCCAGCGAGGCGATGGAGCAACTGGTCACGCCAGAGGCTTGTTTCATGGGCCTGAAGTAGGTCTTCAGAGGACGCTGCCATGGCCAACCCGTGGTTCACCTCCGTTCTGTCCACAGAGCTGCTTCACAGGCAAATGCGCAAGGACTCTAACACCCGGGCTCAGTGGACCGTGGGACGCAGCAGCGCCAATCTGCGCTGCCAGAGTGCCCTGACCTGCTGCCCCATGCGCATTTGACCTCTGCCGCCATCGGCATCCACCCCCAGATGTCGCACCAGATGTCGCAAAGGTTGTGACGGCGCCTCGTCAATGGCCTTCAGTAGGGCCAGGTCCTCCTGGTCAAGATCCACGGGTTCCAGGTCGGGCCCCAGCAGTCGCGAACCGGGCCAGCCCCACAGACAGGGATTGCGCTGGGCGGTGGCGGCCCACAGATCCTCATCACGGTTCCAGTCGTGGGCAGGCAGGGGTGGCTTTCCGAGGAAAAACTCAAAGTGGCTGATATCCGTGTTCAGGGCCTCGATGAGCTGCCACTGCTGCCGATCCGGCAGAGCCTTGGCACGCTCCAGGACTTCCCCCTGCAAGAGGGTGTCCAGTTGCCAGATCCGAGGATTGCTGAAGCCCAGAAACTCCAGCCCGCACCCCTCCATCAGCCGAAAGAGCCGCGCCAGATTATAGCTGGTCTCCTGGGGGTGGAGATACATGTCGGCAAAAGCCGCATCACCGACCGTGTCCAGTGCCAAGCGCTGCTGATGGCGCTGCCGGATGCTGTTTTGCTCGGGCAACTGGGCAATGAGCTGACGGGCAAACTGCACCCCCGTTCCATCTGCCTGGACACCCAGCAGCCGCAGAGCATGTTGGGTTCCGTGAATTTCCCGGCGGCCCCCATCCGCATAGAGGAACAGGTGCAGGATTCCTCCGTCTGCCAAGGCCATGGCCAGAGCCGCAAGGCCGGCGGCGGGATCCGCCATGTGATGCAGAACACCCACGGAATTGATGAGTTGAAACCGCCCCAGGGAAGGAGCCTCCAGCAAGCTGACGCAGTGAAAGCGGATGCGCTGCTCACCCCCGGAGCGCCGCAGGCGTTCCCGGGCCACAGCCAGGGCTTCGGAGCTGATGTCCAGGGCGGTCACCCGGGCCTCGGGATTGAGATGCACCAGGTAATCACTGCTCACACCGGAGCCACAACCGGCATCCAGAATGTGGAGGGGCTGGCGGGGATCAGGCGCCTGACCGGTGCAGTGGCTATAGGCGGTGGCGTAACACCAACGCCAATTGTAGCCCGGTGGCGGCCCGTCCTGCAGGGGGTCTGGCGGATAAGGGAACGTGTTGTAGAAATCACGTACTCGGGGCGTGGCCCCATCAGCCATGGTCATGGAGTGAGGAGATTGCGGCACCAAGTGTCAATAGCGAACCATCTCCGGATACCCCCTGGCGCTGCAAATATTTGTTCACTCATTCCCTGGTTCCCCACACCGACAGCGTAGCGTTCTGACATAGAAAGTCTGAGCCATCAGGCCGTGGCTGCATCGGAGCCTTTCCTTCATGACCGTGACCGTCAGCAGTGGCAGCAGTAGCGTTTCACCGCAGTTGTATGACACCCTGCCGCTTTCCAGCCTGCGTCAGGCTGAACAGCAGGATCGCTTCCCCGATCGCACCGAGTTGGATCGGCTGATCAATTTTTTCCAGGGTGGGCAACAACGGGTTGACATTGCCCGTCGCCTTGCCGCCAACGCTGGGGCCGTTATCGCCCAAGCAGCAAACCGCATTTTCTCGGGCGGGACACCCCTGGCCTACCTGGAGGAGCCCCCAAGCCGCACTGCGGCTGTGCCTGGTGTGGAGGCAGACTTTCCGGAAGGACGGTCGGAGCAGAAAGCCTTTGACCGTTCTATTGAGACTTTTGCCCAACCGACCGGTTCCAATCGGGGTCTCTTCACGCGCCTGCTGGAGAATTTTCGCCAAGCGGGGGATGTGGCTGTGGTCACCCCGGCAGGCTTTGCCCCCATTGACGTTTCCCGCTATGGCAAGGAGCGTATGACCAAGTCCCTTCGGGATTTGGGTTGGTTCTTGCGCTATGTGGGGTATGCCGTTGTGGCAGGCGACCCCAGCATTCTGGTGGTCAATGCCCGTGGATTGCGGGAAGTGCTGGAGAAAGGCTGCTCCATTCCAGCAACACTGCTGGCCCTGCAAGAAATGCGGGCGGCGGCAGCGACCGTGTTTCGGGATGAACCGGAGAGCCGTCAGTTGGTGGTGGACTGTTTTAACGTCCTGCTCAAGGAACTCTCCGAGAGCGGCCCTTCTCCCCGCCTTCGCCCCGGCAGTGCGGTGGCCCAAGGACTCCAGCTTCCGGAAAGCTATGCTGCTGCGGCCGCATTACCAGGCCGCTACGTGATGCGGCCTGGACTCTCGGGTCGGGAAAAGGCCGAGGTGGTCCGGGCAGCCTATCGCCAGGTGTTGGAGCGGGACGTGGCAAAGGCCTACTCCCTGCGGCTGGCTGCTCCGGAGACCGACGTACGCAACGGGCGCATCTCCATGCGGGAGTTTGTGCGCAGTATTGGTCACTCTTCCCTGTACCGTCGAGACTTCTATAACAACCAGTCCAACAGTCGGGCGGTGGAATTGGCCTTCCGCCATTTCCTCGGACGCGGTGTGAGCACCCTGGAGGAATTCCGTCAGGCCTTTGCCGTGGTCTCCAGTGGCGGACAAGGCGCCCTTGTGGATTTCCTTGTGGATTCCGCTGAGTACGGCCGCGTTTATGGCGAGGAGACAGTTCCTTACCTGCGGGATCTGGGAGAAGAGGCCCAGGAAAGCGCCAACTGGGGTCCCAACCGCAAACTTTTCAATTATGCGGCGCGCTTTCAGGGGTCTCCCCAGTATGTGACCAGCTTTTCCGGCCAACGCCGTCCCCTCCCGGATCAGCATGCCTACGGCGGCGCCAACGATCCGCTGGCCAATCAGTACGGCGCCGTCTTCCCCTCCAGCACCAACGCCCCCAAAACGCTGGCCGCAGGCTTTGGATACGACAGTCGACGCTTGTTTGTGGGCAGTGCTCCCGGACTGAGCGCCCAGATGGGATCAGCGGACTCTCGCAAGCCCCGCCCCACCACATCGGGACCCAAGGTGGTCCGCCTGCAGCAGGTGGCCACGGGTGGAGCGTCCATCCCTCGCCGGGGCGGGCAGCCCAGCATCCGCTACACCGAATCGTCCACCCAGGCGGTGGTGGCAGCCGTCTATCGGCAGATCCTCGGCACCCTGGGCTATGAGGGGGAGCGCCTCTCCAGCGAAGAGGTCAAGCTGGAGAACGGGGACATCACTCTGCGGGAGTTTGTGCGGGTGGTGGCCTGCTCCAACAGGTTCCGCAAGCGCTACTGGGACGGACTGTACGTGGTCAAGGCCATTGAGGTGATCCACCGACACCTGCTGGGACGCCCCACCTATGGCCGCTGGGAAATTGACGCCTATTTCGATGTGGCCTCCCGCAAAGGCTTCTATGGCATCGTGAATGCCATGCTGGACTCTCGGGAGTACAGTCAGGTCTTCGGGGAGGACACGGTTCCTTACGAGCGCTACATCACCCCGGCGGACCGGGTAACGCGCCAGGTTCCGGGCTTGCGACCGGATTACAACATTCCCTATGTAGGCGATACGTCCAATCCTCTCCGTGGCCAGCGGCGGCCCGAGCGGCGCCCAGCCAGGGGCTTCCAGTACAGCGGCGCCTTGCCACGCCGTGGCGTGGACCGCGTCCGTCCCTTCCTTGCGGCCCGAATCACGGTCATGCCGTCGGTGACGACGCCCCGCTTTGTGCGGGGGCTCCCGCTTCCCCGCAAAGAGGTGGTGTCCCTCACCAGCCGCGGCGACAAGAGTCAACTCCGACAGGTGATCCGCGCTGCCTATCGCCAAGTGCTGGGCAACATCCAACCCATGGAATCCGAACGGCTCGCCGGAGCGGAATCCCGACTGGCCCATGGGACCATCACTGTGCGGCAGTTTGTGCGGGAGATTGCCCTGAGCGGCCTGTACCGTAGCCGCTATTTCGAGGTTTGCAACCCCCAACAGTTTGTGGCCTTCAACTTCCGCCACCTGCTGGGACGACCTCCAGCCAATCAGCAGGAATTGGCCGTCCATACCCGCCTGGTGACAGAAAAGGGTGTGGTAGCCGAGGTGGACAGCTATCTCGATAGTGATGAGTACCTGCAGCGTTTTGGGGAGGACGCAGTGCCCTATTCCATCGAGGACACTCTCCCGCGTACCTACAACACGCCCAGCTTTACAACGGCATTTGCCGGGATTCCAGCGGGCGCTCAACCCACCACCAGCACGGTGTCGGACGTGGAGCCACCCCCTTGGACAGCCAGGGTGAGCGGCCGGGCCGCCCTGCCGGATTTTCTCAAGGGAGTGCCCATGCGCAATCTCCCGACAAATCTGCTGTTTACCCCCGCCAAGGGTCTGTTCTCGGCGCCTGCGCAACCGAGACGAACGTCGCAACCGGTCAAGCTCCGCCTCCCTCCCAACCCCAGTGAACAGGAGTTGACAGTTGTGGTCAACGCCGCCTACCGTCAACTCCTGGGCCGGGTTCCTCTTGCTGACGAGCGGCTAACCTCGGCTGAGTCTCAACTCCGTTCCGGACGCATCACGGTGTCCGGCTTTATTGCGCAGGTGAGTGCCAGCTCTCTGTTCCGGAACCGACTGTCTTCCCTCTCGGCGCTGAAGGCGGCGGATGCGGCGTACATGGCCATTCAGGGCCGCTCCCCCAGCCAGGCGGAGGCCAGCGCGTTTGCTAACCAACAGGCTCGTCTTGGTCAGGCAGCCGCTGTGGCCGCTCTCTTGAATGCACCTGAGTACAAAGAGCGTTTTGGGGACAACACCGTGCCCGTGGTGGAAGGAACCCGGACGTTCCCCGGTCGCAGTCAGGCCGTGATCACGCGGACGGCTCGCCTGGATGGGGGTCCCGCGGGCATCACCCCACGGCCTTGAGTCCAGAAAGGATAATGGCTTGCATGTGGTGTGGCAATCAAACTTTACTTTCCTTGCGTTTGTTACAGAACCAGGGATGTGACCGTTCCCAACCGCTCCAAGTGGCCTAATCTCCCTTAGGCATTGGCCAAGGTGGCTCTTCCGGTCTGGTCATCCATGACCCGTTCAGCTTACCTTAACCCTTCCAATCCCCCTAAAACCTGGTCCTCTTAACGAGAGACCGTACGCTTCGAGGCCGAACTGAATGAGCATCGTCTCCAATTCGATCATCAACGCCGATGCCGAGGCCCGCTACTTGAGCCCCGGTGAACTGGATCAAATCAAGTCTTTTGTCTCTGGCGGCGCCCAGCGGCTGCGAGTAGCGAATGCTCTTAGCGAAAATCGCGAGCGCATCGTCAAGCAGGCTGGCAGTCAACTGTTCCAGAAAGGCCCTGACGTCATCTCTCCCGGCGGCAACGCCTATGGGGAAGACATGACTGCCTCCTGTCTGCGTGACATGGACTACTACCTGCGTCTGGTCACTTATGGGATTGTCTCCGGCGATGTCACCCCCATTGAGGAAATCGGCATCATCGGCGCCCGTGAAATGTACCGCTCTTTGGGCACTCCCCTGGATGCGATTGTAGAGTCGGTGCGTGAAATGAAGTCTGCATCCCTGTCCCTCCTTGGTGGTCAGGACGCCGATGAGGCATCTTTTTACTTCGACTATGTGATTGGCGCCCTGTCCTGAGGCCGCCGCATTTTCTCCCCGGACTCTTCAATCTATTCCCCCCACGCTTCTCAGGTCATGCAAGACGCAATCACGTCTGTCATCAACTCCTCCGACGTCCAAGGGCTTTACCTGGACGATGGCTCCATGTCCAAGCTGCAATCCTACTTCCGGAGCGGTGAGCTGCGGGTACGGGCAGCGGCGACCATTAGCGCCAACGCTTCCGCCATTGTCCGCGATGCCGTGGCCAAGGCCCTTCTCTACTCGGATATCACCCGTCCCGGCGGCAACATGTACACCACCCGCCGCTACGCTGCCTGCATCCGCGATATGGATTACTACCTACGGTATTCCACATACGCCATGCTGGCTGGCGACACTTCCATCCTGGACGAGCGGGTTCTGAACGGTCTCCGCGAGACCTACAACTCTCTGGGTGTGCCGATCGGTGCCACCGTGCAGGCGATCCAAGCCATGAAACAAGTCACTGCCTCCCTGGTGGGCGCCGATGCCGGCAAGGAGATGGGTGTTTACTTCGACTACATCTGCTCCGGCCTGGGCGGCTAAACGTCTGGCGGATCGAATCCCGCAGTGAGGAACGATTTTATGCGTCTTTTCAAGATCACCGCTTGCTTACCAACGCAGCGCAACATCCGCGCCCAGCGGGAACTGCAAAACACCTACTTCACCAAGTGGGTTCCCTATGACAGTTGGTTCGCTGAGCAGCAGCGCATCCAGAAGCAAGGGGGGAAAATTCTCAAGGTTGAGCTTTGTGCGGGTCGCCAGCAGGATAACGTCGGTCTTTAGCTGGTCCACCACCCCCACCGAGCCACCTCCAATGGAAAGCCTGGTTTTGCCAGGCTTTTTCCGTGCCGAGGATTTGGAGAGACGGTCGTGACGATCAAGCCAACGTCCAACTCCCGCGGTGACGTCTGGCCAGCGGACGCACGACTGCTCCTCCTGCTGACTGCGCTCTGGAGCCTGGTGGGACTCCTCGTCCTTGCATCCGCAAGCTGGTGGTCTGCACAACAAGAGCTTGGCGACAGTTTGTATTACGTCAAGCGCCAGACACTCTGGATGCTGATGGGCTGGTGCCTGCTTTTGATCACTGTACGCCTGCCCCTGCGCCAGTGGCTGCGACTGAGCGCCGTAGGCATGCTGGCCGGTCTGGCGTTGTTGGTGCTGACCATCTTCTTTGGAGTCACCATCAACGGTGCATCCCGCTGGCTGGTGATTGGGCCTGTGCAGATGCAACCCTCGGAGTTGATCAAGCCCATGGTCGTTCTCCAGGCCGCTGTCTTGTTCTCCAACTGGCATCGCCACCGAATGGTTCAGAAGGTCTTCCGGACCGGGATGTTCGTCGTGGTTCTGGCTTTGATCCTGGAGCAACCCAACCTCAGCACGGCAACCCTGCTGGGGTTGCTGCTCTGGCTCATGGCTTTTACTGCCGGACTCCCCATGCCCCGACTCATGGGCATTGCCGGGCTGGGCCTGGGGGCAGGTTTCACAAGTCTCATGGTGAATGCGTATCAATTCCAGCGGATCCGTACCTTCCTGAACCCGTGGTCGGACCCCACGGGTAGTGGCTATCAACTGATCCAAAGCATTCTGGCCATTGGATCAGGGGGCATGAGCGGCGCCGGCTTCGGGCTGTCAACCCAGAAACTCCACCATCTCCCCTTCCACACCACGGATTTCATCTTTGCGGTCTATGCCGAAGAACTGGGCTTCGTCGGCTGCCTGCTTCTGCTCTGCTTTCTGCTGGTGTTCACCTTTCTCGGCCTACGGGTTGCCTACACCAGCTCGGACCGGACGTCTCGACTCGTTGCCAGTGGGGCCACCATCCTCCTGGTGGGTCAAGCCATTCTCAACATGGCCGTGGCCACGGGTGTGGTTCCTGCCACAGGTCTGCCCTTCCCCTTGTTCAGCTATGGAGGAAGCGCCGTGCTCACGTGTCTGACCACGGCAGGGCTCCTCATCCGCACCAATCTGGAGCGTACGGAAAAAAGCTAGGCTCTTCAACAAGAACAGCATGATCAGGCTCTTGCCTTTGCTCGCCACTGTGGTGGGTTTCGGCTTCGCTGGCGCTTCTCCTTGGGGAGAACATTTGCTGAGCCAAAGCCTCGCAGCCCCATGGCCCATCAGCCTGGCTGTGGTCAGCTTACTGGGGCTGCTCACATCCCTGGGTCCCTGCTCCCTTTCCCTTCTGCCGGTGACCATGGCGTTTCTGGCGGGAACCGGTCCCGGCCAGTTGCACCCCTGGCAGCGCAGCAGTGCGTTTGCAGCGGGCATTGTTGCCACCCTGACGGGGCTGGGTCTCCTCAGTTCCCTCATGGGCAGGATCTATGGCCAGATTCCTGCATTGGTGATGGCCCTGGTGGCCGGTCTGGCATTGGTCATGGGTCTCAACCTCCTGGGGTTGCTACCTATGGCTTTGCCCACGGGACCGACAGAGCAATGGATCCATCGCCGCATTCCACCGGCACTTGCCCCCATGGCGGCTGGTCTGGCCTTTGGACTGGCAGCCTCCCCCTGCACGACGCCTGTCCTGGCCGTTCTCCTGGCCTGGATTGGCAGTGCCGGCCGTCCCCTGCTGGGCGCCGTGCTTCTGGCTGGCTTCGGGGTGGGACAAGTGTTGCCCCTCCTCCTGGTGGGAACCGCTGCCGCGTCCTTGCCCCGACTACTGGCGCTCCGTTCCTGGACCCAGTGGATTCCCCGTCTCAGCGGCGCCGTCCTGGTGTCGGTTGGCAGCATCCTTTTGCTTTCGCAGCTTCCCGTGCTTTCTTAAGCCATGGCATCTGATGCTGCACGGATCTTTCGCCCCGGACAACGGCTGCTTGCCCTGCTGGGCGACCTGCGGCTGGCCATCGGCCTGCTGCTGCTCATTGCCCTCGCCAGCGCCCTGGGCACAGCCTTGCCCCAGGGCGAGCCCGCCAGCGCCTATCACGACCACTACGACGCCCAACCCTGGCTGGGGCTGCTGACAGCGGCACCCATTCTGGCTCTACGGCTGGATCACGTCTATTCCAGTGGGTGGTTTCTCGTGTTGCTGGCGCTACTGGCCACCTCCTTGACCACATGCAGTATCCGGCGCCAATGGCCTGCCTTGCGATCAGGACTGCAGTGGGTGGACCACCGTCACCCCCATCAGTTGAGTCAATACAGCATTGGTCTCACCCGTGAGGCAGGACCCCAAAGCCTCCGAAACCTGGCCCGACTCCTGCAACAGCGCGGCTGGAAGGTACAACGGAAGACAGGCCGCCTGGCAGCCAGACAAGGGGTGATCGCCGGTCGGAGCGGTCCCCTTCTGGTTCATGTGGGTTTAATTGTGCTGATGACCGGCGCCGCCTGGGGCGCAGTGGGGGGGCAACGACTGGAGCGTTTTCTGGCGCCTGGCCGGAGTTTGGACTTGGTGGACCGTCAAGGGGAAACCCGGCTGTCGATTCAACTGCAGGACTTCTCCGTGGATCGAGACGCACGCGGCCAGGCTCGGCAGTTCCACTCTCGACTGCTGTTCTCCACCCCTACACCGGCCACCACGCACCATGTGGACATCAGTGTCAACCATCCTGCCCGCATGGGTGGGGTGACGGTGTATCAGGCTGACTGGCAGGTGGCTGCGCTGACACTACAAATGGGTCGGAGCCCCCAGTTGCAATTTCCGTTGCAGGCTCTGCCCAGCCTGGGGGAGCAGGTCTGGGGATTGGCCCTGCCAACGCACCCGGACGGATCTCGCCCCGTGTTGCTCACCGTTGCCAGCGAACAGGGGCCTGTACTGGTGTACGACAGCGATGGGGAGAGATTGGGAGCGCTGCGGGTTGACGGTCCCCCACTGGACGTGAATGGACTACCCATCCGTATCACCCACGTGCTGCCTGCCAGTGGCTTGCTGATCAAGCGGGATCCTGGCGTTCCTCTGGTCTATACGGGATTTGCCGTGGCACTGCTGGGGGGTGGCCTGAGTGTCCTGGCCAGCCGCAAGCTCTGGGCTGTTGCCGCCCAAGGCCGCCTTCATGTGGCGGGCATCAGCAACCGGGACGTGGTGAGTTTTGGCGAGGCACTGCCCCGCTTGCTGGACTCCCTCACCGAGGCTGGCCATGGTGAACCGTAATCACCGTGTGAACGTTGCCCCGTGGTGAAAAATCAGCTACCAACTCCATCCAGCGGGGTGAGCAGGCCGCGACGCAGTCGTCCAGAATGCGGTTGGCCACTTCTTCATGGGAAATGCAGAGGTCTCGCCAACTGTTGACGTAGAGCTTGAGGGCCTTGAGTTCCAGGACTTTGGGACCAGGCTGGTAACGAAGGCGCAAGACTGCAAAGTCGGGATAGCCGGAAAAGGGGCACTTGCATGTGAAATCCGGTAATTCAATGGCGATGTGGTAGGGGCGGCCAGGGTTGGGATTGTCGAAGCAGATCAACTCGGCGGCAGCAATGGCCCGCTCCCCGTAACGGGGCGTGGTGGTTTGGCGCTCTGTCATGCCGGGTGGACAGTCCAGGAGGGGCGACGACCTTCACGCTACAAGGGACCAGGAGAGCCTCATTTCTGGATTCTTTCTAAAGATTTCCCAAGAAGTCCTTAAAATGCTTGTCATGAACAGTGCAGAAGGCCTATCTGTGAGAGCGAGGACAAAACGTTGGGCGCATCCACAGCTACGGCTTCAGGTGCGCTGGAAGTAGCCAAACCGCAACGGTGAAGCAACGCACCTCTTTAACAAAGCGGATTTCGCCAGCCCATGGCTGGCACTGCCCGTTCTGTGGAGGTCTCTCTCATGGTCCAACTCAAGTATCGTGGTGTTGATTACGACACCAACCAGCGCTCTGATCTCAGCGATCAACCTGTGGAACACGTTTACCGTGGCATCCATTTCAACAAGGCTCCTCGTCACGAGGCTGATGCTCTATCGGATCAGCCTGTACGCGTGAGCTATAGGGGTACGGTCTATCAAACTCGTATCGCCGAAGCGCTGAAGCACTGATTCAGTAGCCGTAGCTACTGAAAATTGGAAGCCACACCCCACCTAATGGCAAGGAAATCAACACTTTCCTCAATGGATTTGTTCCTGAGCCCGGTGGCTGGTGTGGCTTCTTCCATATCTTCGGCATCTTTAGCCTCTGCCGGGCTCTCTTCTCCCCCTGTCCAGAGAATTTCCGTCCATAGTGCTCTGGGAATGCTGTGGCTCCAGTTGCACTTTGAAACTTGCCACTGGGACTCCTTGGCGGCTGGGCGCGTCGAGCTTGAGCCCGACACCCTGTCCACATTTCTTGCTGATTGCTCCGCTGCTGGCGTGGTCTGCTCCAGCCCGCTGCCACAAGCCTGAGCACACGCCATCGGGTCGACTCTCCCCATTGCATCCCTATTTTCTATTTCCGTGTTATGAAGAAGGTTGAAGCCATTATCCGCCCTTTCAAGCTGGATGATGTGAAGGTTGCCTTGGTCAATGCCGGCATTGTGGGCATGACGGTGACCGAAGTGCGCGGTTTTGGCCGTCAGAAAGGCCAGGTGGAACGCTACCGCGGCTCCGAATTCACCGTTGAGTTTCTCCAGAAGCTCAAGTTGGAAGTGGTCGTGAACGACGACAAGTTGGAAACAGTGGTGGATGCCATTCAAAATGCCGCCCGCACGGGTGAGATCGGGGACGGCAAGATCTTCATCTCACCGGTGGAGAGTGTTTTGCGCATTCGCACCGGTGACCGGGACGGCACCGCTCTCTAAGGAGACGGGCTCTGGTTCGGGTTCAGGCCCTGGTTGTGTCTTGACCAAGGGCTGCCTGAACCGTTGCCTCCACTTGTTCGGGTTCAACAGTATGTCGTCCTTCGCTCTTGTCGGACCGAATCAGGTGGAGCCAGTACTCTTGATTACCGGCAGCACCTTTGATGGGTGCCGCCGCCAACCCCACGGCACACCAGTCGAGACAGTCTGCTTTGGCCTGAACAGCCTTGATGGCGCTGACCTGTGCCCGGGCGTCCCGCACCACCCCGCCACGACCCACCAAGGCCCGCCCCACCTCGAATTGGGGCTTGATCAACACAGCCGCCTCCTGGGGTGGTTTGAGCAGGGTCTTCAGCGCTGGTAAAACCAGGCCCAGGGAAATGAAGGAAAGATCGGCCACCGCCAGATCGGCCCAGTCTTCATCGGGTCCATACAGCGTTGCGGGGGTGAGGTGACGCAGGTTGCAGCGTTCCTTGAGCACCAATCGCCGATCCTGACGTAGACGCCACGCTACCTGCCCGTAGCCCACATCCACCCCATAGATGCGCCGGCAGCCCTGTTGGAGCAGGCAATCCGTGAAGCCACCGGTGGAGATGCCGGCATCCAAAGCTGTGCGCCCAGACACCTGCAGGGCAAACGCATGGACGGCTCCCAGCAACTTCTCGCCCCCACGGGAGACAAACCGCGCCTGCTGCTGCACCTGCAGGGCAAGGTCACAACGGGAGGACTGGCCAGGCTTGTCCAGGATTTGGGCGCCACTGCGCACCCAGCCCGCCCGGATCCAGCGTTGGGCCTGCTGGCGGCTGGGGGCCAAGCCTCGCTCCACCAAAAGCTGATCCAGCCGCATCCGTCCTTGTCCCATGGCCAGTGTGTTGTGATCCCGATCCTGAATCCCGGCCTGGTGGTCTCCCCTCAGGGAGTCGGTAAGTTATCCACTGTGTTGTGGCCAGGTTGTGATCGAACGCTACACCCTCCCGGAGATGGCAGCCGTCTGGAGCGATGAAGCCCGCTATGGGCACTGGCTTGCGGTGGAACTGGCGGCTTGCGAGGCTAATTGCCAACTCGGGCGAATTCCCCCTGACGCCATGGAGGACATCCGGGCCAAGGCCGGCTTCCAAGTGGAGCGGATCCTCCGGATTGAAGCCCAGGTGCATCACGACGTCATTGCTTTTCTCACCAACGTGAACGAGCAGGTGGGCAGTGCGGGACGCTACATCCACATGGGCATGACCAGTAGCGACGTGCTGGACACTGCCCTGGCTCTACAAATGAAGGCGGCGGTGGCACTGCTGCGACAAGAACTCGGCCAGTTGGAGGACGCCATCCGCCAACAGGCTCGACTCCACAAGCACACGACCATGATCGGCCGTTCCCACGGCATCCACGGGGAACCCATCACCTTGGGGTTCAAGTTGGCTGGCTGGCTGGCGGAGATACAGCGCCACCAGGAGCGCCTGTCCCGACTGGAGCAGGTGGTGGCAGTCGGTCAGATCAGTGGGGCCATGGGTACCTACGCCAACGTTGATCCCCGTGTGGAAGCCCTGGTCTGCACCCAACTGGGTCTTGTCCCCGACACCGTCAGCACTCAGGTGATCAGCCGTGATCGCCATGCCGAGTACGTGCAGACCATGGCCTTGGTGGGGTCAACGCTGGATCGTTTTGCGACGGAGATCCGCAACCTGCAACGGACCGACGTGCTGGAGGTGGAAGAGCGTTTTGCCAAGGGGCAGAAAGGTAGTTCCGCCATGCCCCACAAGCGCAACCCCATCCGCAGTGAACGCATCAGCGGCCTGGCGCGGCTCCTGCGGGGCTATGCCATGGCAGCCTTGGAAAACATGCCCCTCTGGCATGAACGGGACATCAGCCACAGCTCCGCCGAGCGGGTGCTCCTGCCCGATTGCTCCATCACCCTCCACTTCATGTTGCGGGAGATGACTGCTGTGGTGGCTGGTCTGGTGGTCTACCCCGAGACCATGCTCCGCAACATGACCGTCTACGGCGGGGTGATCTTCAGCCAGCAAGTCATGCTGGCGCTGGTGGCTGCCGGCCTCAGCCGAGAGGAGGCCTATGCCCTGGTGCAACACCATGCGCACACCGCCTGGAACCAGCCCGGTGGTGACTTCCAAGCCAGCCTGGCCGCCGATCCACGGGTGAAAAACCACCTGAACCAGGAGAACCTGGCAGCCTGTTTTTCTCCCCGACAGCACCAGACAAACCTGGATCGGATTTGGCAGCGGCTGGGGTTGTGAG
>MWLD01000048.1 GCA_002018045.1 Candidatus Synechococcus spongiarum LMB bulk15M | reverse complement strand
GTAGCACTGGCGGTCATTCCCTGAGGATAGAGTTTCTCCAACACCAGGAGACGAGCTTGGCTGGCGATGGCTCTGGTGAGCCTGTGCCCCCAGGTGTTGCCGATGTTCCGGATCTTGCGGTGCAGCTTCCCGATTCGCAACTTGATCTGGCGGCGGCTGGAGATCTTCTTCCGGCGAGCCAGCTTGCGCTGTGCCCGTTTGAGTCCGGTTTGCTCCAACGTTGGCTGAGGCTGCCGGTGAATCTCGGACGCGCCGTCGCTGTAGACCACCGCGCCACCTGTCCAAAGTGCGGTCCATGGCAGCTACCATGTAGCAGGCTCTGGACCTGGAGGTCGGTCCACCTTGTAGCAGACAGTGACATATCACGTCCCGGCTTCGTAGGAGAGCGTGGCCTTCGCGGGCCTGGCTCCCTCGTAGGAGTTACCACCTCTCCTGCGTAGTGTGACCGCGCCAGGATTCGGGATTCCGAGCTGGTCTTCTCCATACTCCTGGCAGACGAGAGAGCAAGACCCGTTACCTTGTGCGGTCAGGTTATGTAATTCCTTCCTGAAAGAGGGAGATGAGCGGCACTGCTCCCTCGCAAGCCTCGCCTAGCTGTGCCCATCCTTCGCCAGTTGGGGTCGGTCGTCTTCGCCACGGCTCAATTCCTGATCAATCAGTAGCAACGCCGCCCGGTCATCGCCGGCCAGACGCACACGACTCATCAGGTAGGCAGCTTGGGCTTCCGAGTCCGTCTGCTGTTGAATGATGCCGTCCAGAAAAACGGAGGTGATGTAGTCGCCGGCTCTCTCGGCCATGGAGTAAATCTGCTGCGCTGAAGCTGTCACCGCCACTTCGGTGTCGAAGACGAACCGGGTTACGGCTTCCACACTGTCCCAGGTGCTGGTGTTGGGCTGCAAGGTGGCCAGCTCGACAGGTTGGCTGCGATCAATGAGGTGGTCCGCCACAAGGCAGGCATGTTGGTGCTCACTCAGGGCCTCTTGGCGGGCAAATGCGGCAAAACCTTTCAGGTCGCGCTCTGCAAACCAGACGGCCAGGCGGAAGTAGTCGTAGCTGGCTTGGAGTTCCATCTGCAGATGAAGTTGCAGATGGCTCAGAACGTCCGCTGCCAGGGCACGGGGGACAGGGCGACGGCGCTGGGCTGGCCCACTCGTAAGCGCCAGCGCCTCTGCATTGGGTGTTGTGGTCATGGTTGTGTTGTTTGCCTGTGGGGTATGTTGCCTGATCAGGCTCCACCTCAATCATAATCACACATGACCTGGTGACAAAAAAGTACCAACTTTGTGACAAATATCACATTCGACCCATCTCCTGGCGGCTCTGTCGGCGCCTGGATTATCGAGACTGGATTCAACCCCTGGACGGCTGGATTCCCCATGCATCCCCTTGTCTCGGTCCGGCACAAGCGCAAAAAAGGCTGTAAGCGGTCCAAATGCAGCAAATGGAAGGGCGGGTCCTGCCGCTGTGGTCGTGAGTAGGCGAACGAGAATCGTTCTCAGCCGTGCCATGTTGACCAGCAGCGGCGCCACGCTCCTTAACCGGCGTCCTGGACCAGAGACAGAAGACGGGGGGAGACCCTTGTTCCAGTACTGGAGTCCACTTCCAGGAGGTGGGCTTGGCGCGCCTTGCTAATCAAGCGGGTGGTGGTCACCCGGGTGGTGCCAATGAGTTCGGCAATGCGCTCATGGCTCAGACGAAACGACAGGGTGCACCAATCCCCACAGCGCCGCCCCAGCCGCGACACCAACAAACCGAAGAGGGCTTGAAGCCGCAGTTCGGCGGTCTTGAAATGACGGATACGCAGCAGTTGCAGAGTCCACTCGTTCACTGTGCAGATGCCCATGTCACTGCTTTCAGGGTGAACGACAAAGCCGAGGCTGGTGAGTGCCTCGATGCACACCCCTTCACTACAAAGACGGTCCGTTGTAATGCGGTCGTTCTGCTGCAGAAACGCCAGGGTCATGCCCTGGGTTTCTTCACAAGGACAGAGCACACGGCCAACACCGTCGAGAACTTCAATCTGCCTGGATTCACCAGCACTCACAGGATCAAGGAGAACCGTTTGTCCAGCAGGCATGCGGATGACCCCCCGTGGGGCTTCCGGCATGGGTCGATACAGGGGGGAAAGAGTCGTCACAAGCAAAAGAATTACCCAGGTTCCGAATCCTAGAAGCAATTTCCGATTTATTGCAAGGGATTCTCAATTAAAGGAAAGTTATCGAGACTAGTTCTCAAGAAGAGATTACAAGAGGGGGTTGGAGCAAGCACAAGGCCCACGGATAACAACTACAACCCCTGAAGCCAGCCCAGCAGGGCTTGGCGATCCCTGGAGGCCAAGGCCAGGTAGTTCTCCCTGGCGCCCTCGGCTTCCCCTCCATGCCAGCGGATGGCCTCATCCACAGTGCGGGCCCGCCCGTCATGGAGATAGCCGGCCTTGCCGTTCACCCGGTGGGTCAGTCCCAGGCCCCAGAGGGGTGCTGTGCGCCACTCCGCCGACGTTGTGAAACCATGCTCCGCCACACCGTCGTCGAGGCCCGGACCCATGTCATGCACCAACAGGTCCGTATAAGGCCAGATGGTTTGACCACGGATGGCCGCTACCACGGCGTTGGGATCCGTGCCGGTTTCATGGCTGGGCACATGGCAGACGGCACACTGCAAGTCCCCGAACAATGCACTGCCTCTGGACACCAACGGATCCTTTGCAGGGCGCTGGGTGGCGGGCGCCCCGAGGCTCTGGCTGTAAAAGGTCACCGCTGTCAATTCGTCCCAGGTGATATCCGCCGCTTGCCCTTCAGCCGTCGTGTTGGTCTCCGGACCTGTTGCCGTGGTCAGACCCATGTCGTTGATGTAGGCCTCGGCCGTTTGCTCCTGCACGGTGGCGGTCCCTGCTTTCCAGCCAAAGCGCCCCAGCGCCTGCCGACCATGCCCCTGCTCCGGAAAAACGGGACGACCGGAAATTCCATCGCCATCCCGGTCATCGGGATCGGCATGGCTGAGGATGGCCTCGTCCGGAACGGCTTCCAGGAGACCCAAACCAATGAGAGGGGGCGCTGTTCGCAGGGAGCGGTTCATCTCGGCCTCCGCCACCACTTCACCATTGGGGCGGATCAAGCCCACATGAACCTTGCGCAGGGGCGGTTCACCTCCTGCCTGTACGTCCTCCTGCCATGTGAGATCCACGGTGGCCTCCGGCTGGTGGCCAAAAATTGCGTGGTCCTGGATTTGCCACTCCCATGCGGGCACTGGCGTTGTGCCGTTGGCCTCCTGCAACGCCACCCGCACCAGAGAAATGCCGGGAACAGGGGCGCCGCGTCCGTTGCGCACATGGCAGGCGACGCAGGAATTGGCATTAAACAAGGGTCCCAAGCCCGCACCCTCATGGGTAGACAAGGGTATGTGGCTCCGCTCAAAGAGAGGATCGCCAACGTCATGGCGGGCCATCTCCTCCGGAGTCAGGTTCGACGCCGGCTTCTCGAACGCGGCGGACGTGCGATTGAAGACCGTCAAGGCACCGGCCGCAAGCTGGGAATCGGCTGCCGACGACGGATTTTGCGTAACCACCACCAGCAGTGCCAGCAGAATTGCACCGACCAGGACAAGGAGGTGGCGACGCCTCAACCTTGCCGTGGTTCCATGTCTCATGCTGTATCGGCTTGGCGCAGAAGCTCCGGCCTGGTCTTTCAAAAGCTGTCCAGCGTTGCAAGTGCCTGGGTCATCAAGTCGAACGCGGATTCCGTGGCTTCGACGGCCGTCTCCATGGGCCTGGGTCATCAAGTCGAACGCGGATTCCGTGGCTTCGACGGCCGTCTCCATGGATTGCACCACCGCGGGATTATCCAGCCGCCGGCTCAGTTTGGATGGCATGGCCTCGGCGGCCGAGACGCTCATGGCCAGAGCGTTCGAGAGTTGCTGGGCCAGGTCGGCATTCCTTGCAGCCAGAAGCTGTTTCAAGCCCGTGTCTTCAAACACACGTTGCGCACCGGAGACGTTGGCCACAATGTCGGCATTGGTGGTGCCACTGAAGCGGCTTTCCAGACCCTCCGGACCATCCTCCAGAACAGCGCCCAGCTTCTCCAGATGGACCTCTTCCAAGGTGCCGATGGCCCCTTCAACCATTTCAAGGACCGTGCCCTCGGGATCGCCCGTCAACTCGGCGCCAAAGCCGTCGGCTCCCTTCCAACTGCTCAGCAACCGGGAGGCGGTGTCGTGGAAAGCTTCTCCCGCCAACGCGAGGTAGCTGTACTGCTGGGGTGTGAGGTCGGCAGCCATGGGCAGGTTGTTGTCGCCGTCGTAAAGAACAAACTCGATGCCGTGGAAGCCGATTGACGTGGTGCCCAACCGGGAGAAGGTGTCTGCCGTGAAGGGATCCGTCCGGAAAGCCTGCTCCAGCTCCAGCACACTCACGGGCCAGTCGTCGAGATCACCATCCAGACCCTCTGTTTCCGCAGGACCGAAGGCCCAGCTTTCCGTTATTTCCCAGAGCGGTCGTGTTTCGACCCATTGCTGACGGGCGGCGGCAAGATGGGCGTCTGTCGGCTCGTTCGCCAGTGTCTGGAGCGCATCCTTCAGGGCCTTACTCTCCTCGGCCAACTCGGCGTAGGACGGTACAATCAGAGTCTCGACAAACGTATGACTGACGGCGGAAGGTGTTGCTCCATGGGCAATGTGGTCAGGCTGTTTGTTCGCAGTACAACCAACCACAAGCAAGCCTGTCATCAGTGCCAGTGAAGCTCTGGAGACAAAAGGACGAAATTCGGCCATGGGGGACTTGTAAAGTTTCAGCGAAAAGACGCAGAGACGATCGGTAAATCACCTGCTTTGACAAGTCTTCTCCATATCCTGTGGCTGGCTACGCTCTAATCGGACCCTGCCGAGTTGGTATCAGTACGGATCAACGTTGCTTTTGTCACTTCGGTTCCTATCACTCCAGCTACGATTCCAGAGATGGTGTGTTTTCAACTGACGGTCCCCGGGTGAGGCCCAGGCGAATCTGGCGCAACTCGGCCAGCATCTCCGTAAGCAACTCTTCGGTGGCGTTTTGAGGCCCGTTGAGAACGTTCACCTTCACCCCTTTGATCCGCAAGACGTCTCGTGCAAAGCGAGCCACTTCCTGGGGGTGAAACAGGAGTGGGTCTTTGTGATCCTGACGGAATTCGGCATTCAGCTTGCCCAAATTGAAGGGGGGATTCAGAACGCGCGGGTCGGTGTTGGCATAGCGGTAGATGGAGGCGCGGGAACGGTTCAGGGAGTCCTGAACGTCCTCGATGCTCATCAGGGTGTCCGAGGACGGAGAGGCAGCGGCCATGAGACTGAAATTGGACGAATGCGTCTCAAAGGTCCAACAGTGTAACCGACCGTGCATCCCTGCTCCGACTGTGGACAGTGAGCCAACCCTTACGCTTGCGTCCAATCCGTCGTTCGTCCATGCGGGCCAAAGACTTGCTACTGGTGACCCTTCGCGAGCCGCCAGCCGAAGCGGAAATTCCCTCCCACCAGTGGTTGGTCAGGGGTGGATTCATCCGACGGGTTGCTTCCGGGATCTACGCCTACATGCCGTTGATGTGGCGGGTGCTCCGCAAGGTGGAAGCCATCGTTCGTGAGGAGATGGAAGCCACAGGCGCTCTTGAGTTGCGCCTGCCCGCCCTTCAGCCCGCCGAACTGTGGCGGCGTTCCGACCGCTGGGACACCTACACAGCCGGCGAAGGGATCATGTTCAACCTCACGGATCGTCAGGGCAGAGAATTGGGTCTGGGACCAACCCACGAAGAGGTTGTCACGTCCCTCGCCGCCGATCTGATTCGCTCCTACCGGCAACTGCCCGTCTCCTTCTATCAACTACAAACCAAGTTCAGGGATGAAATCCGGCCACGGTTCGGGCTGATGCGGGGGCGGGAATTCATCATGAAAGACGCCTACTCCTTCCATGCGGACGAGGAGGATCTGCGGCGCTACTACGGCTGCATGGATCAGGCCTATCGCCGCATCTTTGCCCGCTGTGGTCTCAAGGTGTTGGCGGTTCAGGCAGACAGTGGAGCCATCGGCGGCGCTGCCAGCCAGGAGTTTATGGCTGTTGCGGACGCTGGTGAGGACCTGGTGTTAAGCAGCGGTGACGGACGTTACGCCGCCAACCAGGAGCGGGCCCGGTCCCTTCCGCCTCCGTCGGCGCCCCTCAGCGTCACTGCTGACGAACGCTTTGCCACGCCAGGTCAGGCCGGCATCGATGCTGTCTGCGCTGCCCACAATCTGGACCCTACCCAGACCGTCAAGGTGCTCCTGCATCGAGCCTGCTTTGCCGATGGTCCGGACCAGCCTGTGCTGACGGTGCTCCGCGGGGATCAGGAGGTGAATACCGTCAAGCTCACCAACCTGCTGGGCCGCGTGCTCGCGGAGCGAGGCGTCGTCCTGGCGCTGGAACGGCTGGATGTGGACACCCTTCAGGCCCATGGCGTAGAACTGCCCGTGGGGTTTCTCGGCCCCGACTTGCCCGATGACGTCATGCAAGGCGCACCCGGTCTGGTCGGCGGGTTTCTGCGGATCGTGGATCCCACAGCCGCGGATCTGGCTGGCTTTGTCTGTGGGGCCAACGTGCCGGACCAGCATCGTCGGGTTCCGGGTTGGTCTGCCATTGGACTGTCCTTCACCAAGGCGGACGTGCGATCTGCCCAGCCCGGTGACCGCTGCTGCCACGACCCCCGGACTGTCCTGACAGCAACCCGGGGCATCGAGGTGGGGCACATCTTCCAGCTTGGGTGCAAGTATTCCAGCGCTTTGCAGGCCTGCTTCAGCACCGAGAGCGGCAGCACCGAGCCCATTCGCATGGGCTGCTACGGCATTGGCGTTTCACGACTGGCCCAGGCGGTCGTGGAGCAAAACCATGACGGCAACGGCATGATCTGGCCCGTGAGCATTGCTCCTTTCGAAGTGGTTGTCACCGTGGCCAACGGGGAGGAACAGGAGCAGTGCCGGCTGGGTGAGAAGCTCTATGGAGAACTGCGGGCCGCGGGGGTGGACGTGCTCCTTGACGACCGCGTGGAGCGGGCCGGTGTGAAGTTTAAAGATGCCGATCTGCTGGGAATCCCCTGGCGTGTGGTGGTGGGCCGGAATGCGGCCCGTGGTCAGGTTGAACTCAAGATGCGCTCTGCAAGGGACGTTCTGGACCTGGACGCATCCCGACTCCTGCGCCATCTCCTGCCCCGACTGCAGCGGCAACGGCGGGGAAGCTTGCCCGAGGTTGCGGTCTAGACTGGCCCTGTTGTCCCGTTGTTACGGTTACCCGCCATGGTCAGAGTCGTTTTACATCTTGTTGCTGGCCTGCTGGCCCTGGTGGTCACCTTGACGGGTTGCAGTGGTGCAGATGCCCATGGCCTGACCGGACACTATGCGGACGACACCATCGCAGTGATCACGGAGCTACGCCAAGCAGTGCAGGTGGATGTGGAGGACCCCGACTACCGGCAAGTGGAGCGCGAGAGCCGTGACCTGATGAACGACTACATCTCCCGCTACCGCCGCAACCCACGCATCAAGGCGCTCACCTCGTTCACCACCATGCAGACAGCCCTCAACGGCCTGGCGGGTCACTACGCCAACTTCGAGAACCGCCCCATTCCCGAAAAACTTCGCAACCGTTTGCAAAAAGAGTGGAAGGTTGCCGAGTTGAGCGTGGCGCGTGGCGCTTGAAGCGCCTGGCCATGGCCTTCGACCCTAATAATGTTGTCTTGTTCCCGTACGGTCTAGGGGCGCGTATTTCTTGGCGAATGTTGTTGTGATCGGCGCCCAGTGGGGTGACGAAGGAAAAGGAAAAATCACGGACCTGCTGAGTCGCTCAGCGGACCTGGTGGTCCGCTACCAGGGTGGCGTCAATGCAGGTCACACCATCGTGGTGGACGGCACCCTGCTGAAACTCCATCTCATTCCCTCGGGCATCCTCTACCCGGACACCCTGTGTCTGATTGGTGCTGGCACCGTTGTGGATCCCAGGGTGCTGATTGCCGAGCTGGACATGCTTCTGGACAACCGCATCGACGTCTCGGGCCTCAAGCTGGCCTCCAGCGCCCATGTGACCATGCCCTATCACCGCCTTCTGGACAAAGCTCTGGAGCGCAACCGGGGTCCGTACAGGATCGGTACCACGGGCCGGGGCATTGGTCCCACCTATGCGGATAAATCCGAGCGCAGCGGTATCCGCATCATGGATCTCCTGGATTCCGATGGGCTTGCCCGGCGACTGTGCCCCATCATCCGCCAGAAAAACGAGTTTCTGCAGAACCTCTACGGCTTGGAGCCCCTGGATGCGGATGCCGTGATCCGGGAGTACGTGGGCTACGGCCAACGGCTGGCGCCCCACGTAGTGGACGGCACCCGCACCATTCACGCTGCGGCCCGCAACCGCAAGAACCTTCTCTTCGAAGGCGCCCAAGGCACCCTGCTGGATCTGGACCATGGCACCTATCCCTATGTGACGTCTTCCAATCCTGTTGCTGGCGGCGCCTGCATCGGTGCCGGCGTGGGGCCCACCATGATTGATCGCGTCATTGGCGTGGCCAAGGCCTACACCACCCGGGTGGGCGAAGGTCCTTTCCCCGCGGAGTTACAGGGGGATTTGAATCATCATCTCACCGACCGGGGCGGTGAATTCGGCACCACCACGGGACGGCGGCGCCGTTGTGGCTGGTTTGACGGCGTGATTGGTCGCTATGCCGTCCAGGTCAACGGCATTGATTGCCTGGCCATCACCAAGCTGGACGTGCTGGACGAGTTGGCCGAGATCAAAGTCTGCACCGCCTACGAGCTGGATGGTGAGGTGATTGACGACTTCCCCGTTGATGCCTGCCGGTTCGCCTGCTGCCGACCGATTTTCAAAACCCTGCCCGGATGGCAGACGGACACCAGCCCCTGCCGCAGCCTGGAGGATCTCCCCCCCAACGCCCTGGCCTACCTTGGTGAGTTGGCAGACCTGCTTCAGGCGCCCATTGCTATTGTCTCCCTGGGACCCGACCGTGGCCAGACCATCCTGGTGGAGGATCCCATTCACGGCCCCAAGCGGGGTCTGCTGAGCCATTGAGTTCCTCTGTGGTGATTACGCGTCCCGACAAGAATCACGATGTGGTGGCTGTTGGTCATGCCATCGTTGACGTGCTGGTGCGGGTGCATGGGGAGGTGTTGCAACGCCATGGCTTGCCCAAAGGCAGCATGACCCTCCTGGAGCCGGACCAGGCAGACGCGCTCTACAACACCCTGAAACCGGAACTGGAAACCTCCGGTGGGTCCGCCGCCAACACCGTAGCCGGGCTGGCAAGCCTGGGCAGTTCCACCGCATTCATTGGGCGGGTTGGTGATGATGCGCTGGGACACGTTTTCCGCCATGACATCACCGCCATGGGTGTGCGCTACCCCACGCCCCCCGCTGCCGGCGGTGCGGCAACGGGTCGCTGTCTGGTGCTGATCACTCCGGACGCCGAACGCACCATGGCAACGGATCCTGGCTGTGCCAGTGGTCTGGGGGAAGACGATCTGGACCTCCCGCTGATCCGGCAGGCCAAGGTGCTGTACCTGGAGGGCTATCTCTTTGATGACCACGGCGCCAAGGCCGCCTTCCGTCGCGCCGCCACCATGGCCCGTCACGCAGGTGGTCTTGTGGCCCTCAGCCTGTCCGACGGGTTTTGCGTGGAGCGACATCGGGACGACTTCCGCGCCATGATTGCGGAGCATGTGGACATCCTCTTTGCCAATGCGGAAGAAATCACGGCCCTGCTCCAGGTGGACACCATTGCAGACGCCGTAGAGCATGTGCGGCAGCGGCCTCTTGTTGCGGCAGTCACCTGTGGCGCCCAGGGTTCGGTGGTCCTGGGTGGAGGGCTGGTTCATGCCGTACCCCCTCATCCGCTTGCAGGTGTGCTGGATACCACGGGTGCGGGTGACCTCTATGCGGCTGGATTCCTCCATGGCATCACCCGTCAACTGTCCCTGGAGGACTGTGGTCGGATCGGTTCCCTGGCGGCCGCCGAGGTGATCAGCCACTTGGGGCCACGGCCAGCCGTGGCCCTCCGCCATCTTCTCCGCAGGGAGTTGCCTCGGTTGGCCCTGGCGCCCCACTGAAGGCATCGGGTGTCAGCGGGGGTCCACTGCATCCAGCAACCAGGCGCCATAGGATCCGGCAGCGCAGGCTTCCAGCACCACAAGCTCGGGCACCTCATAGCTGTGCCGATGGCTCACCGCCTTCAGTAGGCGGGGCAGTTGGTCGGCGCTGGTCTTGATGACCATCTGCACTTCCTGCTGGTGCTGGAGTTCCCCCTGCCAGTGGTAGCAGGAGGTGATGGGCAGCAGGCTGACACAGGCCGCGAGACGGCGCTCCAGCAGGTGGCGAGCCAGTTGATCGGCACTGGCGTGATCGGCGCAGGTGGTGAGCACCAGGCGCATGGGTTGAAGGGAATTGCCGGAAATCATGGTCGCGGGTTTTGGAGACATTCCTGGGCCTTTTGGGACAAAGTCTCCCTGGTACAGGTGGCCATGGGACCTGGCTCGTCTGGTCGCCGCAGCAGCCAGAGCGATACCCCTACGGCGGCACAAACCCGGTGCCAATGGCGCTCGGGCGTCCCTCCCGACTGGCGCGCCAACACCACGTCAACAGCCCAGCGGCGACAGAGGGCTGCTTCCAGGGACGTGCCGGGATCAGGAGGCAGGCGAATCTCCCCGTGACTTGCGCTGATGGGCTGGAGAGGGGCAATGCGCTCCGGTGGCAATCCCGCTGCGAGGGCCTGTTGTAGAGCCGTTGCCGTGGGCAGGATGCGCGCAGCGGTGTGCCGAGGTCCGTGCCAACCCACCAGGCGGGCCAGGCTGCGGGAGCCAATGGCTGCCAAGAGGGAGCTTTGACCCAGGTCCTTCACCGCTTCCAGGCGGTCCACAACGGTGGCCGGTCCTGGTTGGATCCGAGGGCGCTTGAGGCGCAGATAAGGGATGGCGGACGCGCCACAGGCGGTGTGGAGCGTCCGGGTGATCCTCAGGGCAAAGGGATGGGTGGCATCCACCACCAGGGCCGGCGGTTCGCGACCGGCCAACACCTGCTGAATGTCTGCTGGTCTCAAGGCCATGGCCTGGCACTGGAAGGCCGGGTTGGCGGCCAACTGCCCATAGGCCAGGCAGGCTCGCGGGCTCACCACCTGGACCCGAACAGGCAGAGCCAGCGCCAGCAACTGCCGGACTGCCCAGACGCCATCCTCCGTTCCCGCCACCAGCCAGATCCAGCCGCGGCGTCTCCAGGAAGGGACCATCACAGGGAAACGAGGAAAAGGAAACGAGGAATTAGGGTTCAACCATCGTCAGGGGGGAAACCTGAGACCAGGCAGGCGCCTTTACGCCAAGGGGACATCTTCATGGCGTTCCCTTGGCCCGATCCGGACAAGGGCGGCTTGCCCCGTTACACGGATCACCGACCCGATCCCATTCAAGTCATTCAAGGAGGAACAATCGTCATGAACCACTGCTTGCTTGAGGCTGTTGTACAGGAGGCCCCCATGCTGCGCTACACCCAGGCGGACCAGACCCCTGTGACGGAGATGCTGGTGTGCTTTGACCCGCTGCGGGTGGACGACCCCCAACCCACCTTGAAGGTCACCGCCTGGCGGGACCTGGCCACAACCGTGGAGCAGCAGGCCCAACCGGGCCGGAAGGTGCTTCTGGAAGGCCGCCTCATGATGCGCAGCACGCCCCGTCCTGACGGTGGCGGGACGCAGAAACAGGCGGAATTCGTCCTCACACGCCTCCATCTGCTCCAGCCTCCCCAACCAGCCATACCCGCAGCCGCCCAGCCCCTGGTCCCGGATTCCACATCGGATCTCAACCCCGAGGACGACATTCCCTTCTAGGCAGCCAGCGCAACGGGTCCGTTACCCGGACTCCGTCCGGGCTTCGCAGAACTCCAACAGTTGGCCCAGCTCCCGTTCCAGGGCAGCCAGGTCCAGGCGGAATGCGCTCCAGTGCCCCTCGTCCAGGTGACGCAGCAACCAGCGGCGGTCGTCCTGAAGGGCCTGGATGAGTGCAGAGAGATGATCCGGTTCCTGGTCCGGCATGTTGCTGTTGGTGGCCATGGGGTGGGTAAGCGACGTTGAACGGTGGGGTGGGAGCACAGTAACTGCCACCATCCACCATGCTGAACGATGGCTTTTGCAATTGCTCCATGGGTTCCCTGTCTTCCCCGGGAAGCTGGATCACTGTTTCAGGAACATCCCTGACGGTATTCGGTCTGGTTGCCTATGCCATGGATCACCCCACCCTCAACCTGCTGGGCCTCTTCTCCGGCATTCCCGTGCTCCTGGGCGGCCTGGCGCTGAAATCGTCGGAGTTGCCACCTGTCCCCTGGTTGCACCCGCCGGACGGACGAAGCCAGACGCTCCGCCAAACCGTTGCAACGGATGTGCAGCGGCGTCTGGTGAGGGATGTGCGCCGCTGGCGCTACGGCCAGAAGGCGCATCTGGAGAGTTCCCTGGAGGCCCTCAAGCTTTGGCATGGGGACAAGCCTCCACAACTGACAGGGCTCAGGGAAGATGATGTGCAGGGCCGCTATCAACTCACCATGCGCTTTCAACTGGTCTCCGACGAGGAGAGTCGGGCCTGGCTTGACAAGACGGATCGCCTGGCCCGCTTCTTTGGTCCAGGTCTGGAGGCAGCGGTGGTGGTGGTTGATCCCCGCTGCGTTGAGGTGCGACTGCTCAGTTGCTGAACGGATGTTCCATGGACACATCTTCGCCCATCACTCCTGACCTCACGCGGGTGCAGGTGTTGTCGGAGGCCTTGCCCTACATCCAGCGCTTTGCCGGGCGCACTGTGGTGATCAAGTACGGTGGCGCCGCCATGGTGCAGGAGAACCTGCGCCATGCCGTGTTCCGCGATATCACCCTCCTGGCGTGTGTTGGTCTCCGTCCCGTGATGGTCCATGGGGGTGGCCCCGAGATCAACACCTGGCTGGCCAAGCTGGCCATTGAGCCGGAGTTCCACGCCGGGCTGCGCGTGACCAGTGCCGAAACCATGGAGGTGGTGGAGATGGTGTTGGTGGGCCGGGTCAACAAGCAGATTGTCAACGGCATCAATCGTCAAGGCGGCCGGGCTGTCGGCCTTTCCGGTAGTGACGGCCAGTTGGTGCAGGCCCGCCCCTACGACAACGGCTCCATTGGACTGGTGGGTGAAGTGGAGCGGGTCGATCCCGGTCTGCTGATGCCCTTGCTGGAGCGGGGCTATATCCCGGTTATCTCCAGCGTGGCTGCGGGTCCCTCCGGTGTTTCCCACAACATCAATGCCGACATCGTGGCCGGGGAGATTGCTGCCGCACTCCATGCGGAAAAATTGATCCTGCTCACCGATACGCCTGGGGTGCTGCGTCAGCCGGGTGTGGCCAGCACGTTGCTGGAACGTCTCAGCATTGGTGAGGCCCGGGCGCTCATGGCTGCGGGTGTGGTGAGCGGAGGAATGGCCCCGAAAACAGAGTGCTGCATCCGTGCCCTGGCCCAGGGCGTACGCTCCGCCCACATCCTCGACGGACGCGTTCCCCATGCTCTGTTGCAGGAGATTTTCACCGATGCCGGCATTGGCACCATGATCTCCGGCTGAAGTACCCGATCTCAGAGATGCATGGGATCGGGGTCGACGGTCAGGTCTACGCCACGGGGCAGCACCGCCCGCAGATTTTGCCCCGATGAAAACGGCAGGGGACCTTCCGGTCCGTGGAGCAGCAGTTGCCAGCGGCTGCGCTGGGCCAAACGGGCCACGGGGGCTGGCGCCGGACCCACCACAGTCCATCCCTGGTGACGCAACCGAGGACTCAAATGGGCTGCCAGGAGCGCTGCCCCGTTGGCAGTGGTGTGGGCACTGGCGCCGCTGAGGCGCAGCACACAGGCGCGCACGTAGGGCGCCAATCCATGGCGTCGCCGGCTTTCCATCTCCTGATCGAGGAAGCGGTCATAGCAGCCCTCCACCAGACTGCGCACCACCACGTGATCCGGCGCATAGGTCTGTACCAGTACCTCACCGGGCTTTGTGCCTCTCCCGGCCCGGCCCGCCAACTGGAAAAACACTTGCAACGCCTGTTCCTGCGCCCGGAGATCCGGTCGATACATCAGACCGTCCGCAGCCAGCACCACCGCCATGGTCACGTTGGGAAGGTCCATGCCCTTGGCCAGCATCTGGGTGCCCACCA
Organism: Candidatus Synechococcus spongiarum LMB bulk15M; assembly: GCA_002018045.1. Lineage (GTDB taxonomy): Bacteria > Cyanobacteriota > Cyanobacteriia > PCC-6307 > Cyanobiaceae > Synechococcus_B > Synechococcus_B spongiarum_E. The sequence continues at coordinate 11,798 of MWLD01000048.1, read as the reverse complement.
GCACGTCCGCCTGGCGCCGGGCAAACTGCTCCAGGATGCGCCGGTGGCCGTCCTTGCCCCGGGTGGTGTCATGGTCGTAGCGCAGTAGACGCAGGTCAGGGAGTTGCTGCTGCAGCAGTTCCACCACCCGCTGGGTACCAATCCCGAAGGGTTTGAACGCCTTGGAGCCACAGTGGTTGCAGCGGGTCTGCAACGGTTGCCGGTGGTTGCACCAATGGCAGCGCAGAACGTCCTGCCGGGCACCGGGGCCGTGATGGCGATGCATTGTGAGGGCCAACGCACAGTGGGGACACATCACCGCTTCCCCGCAGCTTCGGCAGTTCAGAAACGGGCTGTACCCTCGACGCGGCACAAACAGCACCGCCTGCTCACCGCGACCACAGATGGTCTCCAGTCGATCTCGTAAGGGCCTGCTGATGGCCGTGCGTTGCCCTCTGGCCAGTTCCTGTCGCATGTCCACCACCCGAATTGCGGGGAGCTGGCCACCGGCCACCCGCTCCTTGAGCCGTAGTAGTCGGCACCCGCCAGCCTTGCTACGGCGCCAACTCTCCAGACTGGGGGTGGCGCTACCCAGCAGAAGGCACGCCCCGTCCTGCTGCGCCCGGTAACGCGCCACGTCACGGGCGTGGTAGCAGGGCATGGGGGCCTCCTGCTTGTAGGACGGGTCGTGCTCCTCGTCCAGTACCACCAGGCCCAGCCGCGCCAGGGGCAGAAAGACGGCGGAGCGGGTTCCCACCACCAACCAGGGGCCACCGTGACGGCAGCGATCCCAGGTTTGGCGCCGCGCCCCTTCGCTCAGGTGGCTGGAGTAGGAGAGAACACGATCAGGGAAGCGGCGGTGGCAGCGATCCAGCAGTTGGGGAATCAAACCGATTTCCGGACACAGCATGAGCACGTCCCGCCCCTGGGCCAGCCAGAAGGCTGCTGCCTGGAGATAGATCTCCGTCTTGCCGGAACCGGTGATGCCCCACAGCAGGAACTCTCCCCCCAGGCCGGTGGATGCGGTTAAGGAGGTCAGAACCTGGGTCTGGTCAGGGGTGAGTTGCCGCGGTGGGTCCGGGGGACGGTCAGAGCCGGACGGCTGGAGTCGAGGCTGCTCCGGAGCCCGATGGTGGCGGCTTTCCAGCGTCAGAAGGCCTGCCCTGGCGAGATTCTCCACCGGCGCACGGCTACAGCCACTGTCTTGCAGCAGATCCTTCAGCCAACAGCCTTGTGGGCCATGGCGATCCAGACAGTGGAGCAGGTGTTGTTGACGTTCCGTCACGTCCTGCCGGGGCAAGGGTGGCGCCTGCCGTTGAACCCAGAGTTGCCGTCGACCGTTGCGGGATTTGTGTTCCCCAACCCGTTGGCCCAGCATCCCTGGCGGCAGGGCCGTGCGCAAAACCTGAAGCAGGGATGTGTGGGTGTGCCGGGCGCACCAGCCGATGAGCTGCTGCCAACCCCTGCTGAATGCACCTTTCAAAATCAGGTTCTTAACGGTTTGCAACTGCTCTCTGGGCACCTCGGAAGGAGGCTCCGGGCGCTCTGCCATCACCAGGCCGGCATGGAGCCGTCGCCGCACGGGCACCCTGACCAGGTCACCAGGCTCCACGGATTCAGTCGGGTTATTGACGTAGGTGAGCAGCAGGGTCCCCTGACCCATCTCCACCAACACGTCCAGCAAGATGGGAGAAGCAGACGCCAGAGGGGAGTTGCAGACACGTAATGAGTTGTCTAGCATTGGGGCATCTTGGCCCTTGCCAAATCAGGTGGAGCGCGGTCAGTCGCTTGCCTCAGGAGAGATGAAGACCACCGGTTTTTCCTCTAGCAGCCCTCCCTGACTCTTGAACTGACCTCCCACGTCACTCCGCGCCGATGTTGATCACCTAAGCCTTCCGACAAATTAGCCGGTCAATCCAATCAATAAGCCATCCCCTCCACGCCCTGCTTTCTATGCCCAGCCGGGTTGAAACCGTTTGGCGGCAGCGTGCGGTTGTGGCTTATTCACTTCCCCCAGGTTTTTGCCCATGAGTCCACTTGCTGCAAAAGCAGACTGTGCGGAACGCACAACCAACAGTCAGCAGAAGCCCAAGGGCCTCCCTTCTCTCCCTACGGCCACGAAAGACAGGCTTCTGCAGTCGACGCAGTCGTTGTTGGAAGCGTTGCCTCAGGGGCCCATCAACATCCAGCAGCACGCCACCCGTTGTGTGATGCCCATGCTTCCATCACCCACAGCAACGGATTCCGGCATATCAAGTAACAGCACGGGAAACGGCGGCAATGGAAACAGCAGTTCGGACCCGGCAATCCGTCTTCGCCAGAGGACGACAAACGGGGCGCTTCCAGCCACTGCAGCAGCTTTACGCGTTCCTGTCCACAGGGGGGCGCCCAAGGAGACGTTAAGGCAGGGCCAGCATGGGACCGGAGGAGTCTGCCGCCGTCATGCCGCTCCGCCGTCGTCACGGAGTGTGGCGCGTCTCAGGACCGTTCTGCGCAGACTCAGGGCCATTGCCCAAACCAATGGAACGAAGTTCAGGATTTGCCTCACAGCCAGAGGACTGGCACGGGCAAAAGCTGCCTTGCTGAAGGCCCGGTCGGGATCGGCGCAGCAGGCGCCGGTGGAGGGCGTCGCGCCAGCCGTGGCTCTCCAGGGACAGGCCATACGACCCGCGCCTGGGTCGAAGGCAAAGGCTACCTCCTGGCGCGGCAACAGTCTCGGAAGGCAGAAACCGGAACCTGTAAACTCCGGGCAAGCCATGATCACCAAAAGGTCCCCGACCAGGGATCAGGATTCCGGGCAACCGCAACAGGTTGCCGTTGCGTCCCATCAGTCCGGTACGATCAATGGGCTGGCGAAGGGCAAGGCCACCCCCACCGCCACCGAAGTCCACTCCGGCAGCAGCGCCCCGGACACCCAGGCGGCCCAGGGACCGCAAAAGCGTACGCGCCATACTGCCCAGTCCCTCAGAACGGGCTCGAAGGGGGTGTACACGGAAGACTCCATTCGCGTCTATCTCCAGGAAATCGGCCGTATTCGTCTCCTGCGCCCGGACGAGGAGATCGAGTTGGCGCGAAAAATCGCGGACCTGCTCTACCTGGAGCAGGAAGCGGAGACCTACTTCCACGAAAACGAGCGCTATCCCTCCATGAGTGAGTGGGCTGAGCAGGTTGCCATGCCCTATCGGAGCTTCAAGAGGCGTCTGAAGCTGGGTCGGCGGGCCAAGGAAAAGATGGTGCAATCAAATCTGCGCCTGGTGGTGTCGATCGCGAAAAAGTACATGAACCGTGGTCTCTCCTTCCAGGACCTGATTCAAGAAGGAAGTCTGGGTCTGGTGCGAGCGGCGGAAAAATTCGACCATGAAAAGGGCTATAAGTTTTCCACCTATGCCACTTGGTGGATCCGCCAGGCCATTACCCGCGCCATTGCCGATCAGTCCCGCACCATCCGACTGCCCGTTCACCTCTATGAAACCATCTCCCGCATCAAGAAGAGCACCAAAACCCTGAGCCAGGAGTTGGGCCGCAAGCCCACTGAAGAGGAAATTGCCGAACGCATGGAGATGACCATCGAGAAGCTGCGCTTCATTGCCAAAAGTGCGCAGTTACCCATCTCTTTGGAAACACCCATTGGCAAGGAGGAAGATTCTCGCCTTGGGGACTTTATCGAGTCTGGCACTGAAAATCCTGATCAGGATGTGGCCAAGAACCTGCTACGGGAGGATCTGGAGAGTGTGTTGGCTACCCTGAATCCCCGGGAACGGGATGTGTTGCGCTTGCGCTACGGCCTGGATGATGGCCGCATGAAAACTCTGGAGGATATTGGTCAGATCTTTGAGGTGACCCGGGAACGGATTCGCCAGATTGAGGCCAGGGCCCTGCGCAAGCTGCGCCACCCCAATCGGAATGGTGTCCTGAAGGAATACATCAAGTAGGAGAAAGTAAGGCACTGCCGGGGTAGCAGCCTATGCTGACGGGTATTGTCCGCGCCTTTCCCCGGTGAGCCAAGCCTCCTGTCTCCGCATTGCCTCTCGTCGCAGCCAGTTGGCCATGGTGCAGACAAACTGGGTCAAGGCGGAGTTGGAAAAGGCCCATCCGGGGTTGCAGGTATCGGTGGAGACCATGGCCACCCAGGGGGACAAGGTGTTGGATGTGGCCCTGGCCAAAATTGGCGATAAGGGCCTGTTTACGAAGGAGTTGGAGGCCCGGATGTTGTTGGGGGAGGCCGAGATTGCTGTCCATTCCCTCAAGGATCTACCCACAGCCCTGCCGGAGGGGTTGATGCTGGGCTGCATCACGGCACGGGAAGATCCCGCCGACGTGCTGGCCGTCAATGGGCGCTTCAGCCAATACCGCCTGGAGACCATGCCTGAGGGTAGCCGCATTGGCACCAGTTCTCTGCGCCGTCTGGCCCAGTTGCGCTACCACTATCCCCATCTGGTGTTCAAGGATGTTCGGGGCAACGTGCTGACCCGGCTGGAAAAGTTGGATGCCGGTCTTTACGACGGACTCATTCTTGCGGCGGCCGGGTTGGAGCGGCTGGGTCTGGCCCGCCGCATCCACCAGGTGATTGCCCCTGAGATTTCTCTCCACGCTGTGGGTCAGGGCGCCCTTGGCATTGAGTGCGTGGCCGACAACCAGGAGGTCCTGGAGCAGATCCGTGTTCTGAACCATGGAGCCACCCGGGACCGCTGCCTGGCGGAACGGGCCTTTCTGCGGGAACTGGAGGGGGGATGTCAAGTGCCCATTGGGGTCAACAGCGCCATCAACGGAGAGGATGTGGTGCTTACCGGTATGGTGGCCAGCCTGGATGGCCAAACACTGATCCGGGACCAATGCCATGGACCCCGCCACACCCCCGAGGTGGTGGGTCAACAGTTGGCCTTGGCCCTCAAGGATCAGGGCGCTGCGGCCATCCTGGAGGAGATCTTTGCCACTGTCCGCCCCGAGGCTTAGGGAACTGATCACCTCTCCACCCGACTATGCAAGGGATGCTGGGCTGACTTCCCCCACCAGCAGGTTCGAATAGCAGGGTATCCGGCACACGATCCAACGTGTTCCCTGGAACCTTGATCCCGGTGCTCACGTCCTTGATCCCGGCTTCCCCTTCGTTGAATCCGGCCTGCAATCGTTGCCGAGGGTGGGATGGGCAGTGCCATCAGAATCAACCGATCTTGAGAGGTCGATCCTGTTCCGGAACCGGTTGCCAGGGCAAGATAACTCCCCATTTCCGCTTTGGCAGAAGGAGGAAGTGGGGTCACTGTCGAAACGGTGGGCAAGCCAGGATCGTTCCCATGCTTGGTCAATCCATCTCTTCCGTTTCCCCGGAAGTGCTGTCCGAGTAGATTCAGCCCGGTGCTGTGGTGGTTGTGGTTAGGCTACTGGTGGTGTCTATTTCGTGGCCTCCGCCTCAGACCCAAGGAGGAAGCTTGAGGCCGGTGAGGCCAGCAGGAGAAGCAGATGGATGAACGGAAGGAGGCCTGTCGAGCCTCTGGGGAACAGATTGACCGGCTTGCCGAGGCCTTCGTTACTTCCAGGATCCGCCCCCTAAGGAACGAAAGCCTGGAACATTCGCTCCGGGCCGTCTGATCCTATTGAGAAGCCTTGTGGAAACTGGGCTTCCAGACTCTGCAGTTGGCCCATTCCGCTATTTCCCAGGTTTCCCCCAACTCGGGATTCATCTCCTTGGAAGCTTCGACACTGCGTCGTATGGAGGGTATTAAGATGGGTAGATTCAATGCACACAGGGCAAAATAACAGAATGTAGCGCGACTTCTCAAATCAGCATATAACGATAGGGAGTGGATATTCTTGCACCGTACGAATCGACGAGCTGCAACTATTCCTCCTTATGGATACCGAAAGTACCAACGAGATTCATCGTCCCATCGCTCTCCAGCGCCTCGCCGCCGTAGCTGACCGAAGGCCAGGGCACCAACCTCAGGGCAATGGCCTGAACCGCTGCCTGGGTACGGTCACGGACACCCAGCTTCTCCAGTAACTGGCCCATATGGGTTTTAACGGTGCTGAGACCAAGGTGTAGCTTCTCACTCATTTCTCGATTGGAATATCCTTGGACAATTAATTGCAGAACTTCTTGTTCTCGTGCCGTGAGCTTGTAGTCCCGCTGAGGGGCGCTGAAACCGTACGCGTTCCGTGACCCCCTGGTTACCGTGGAGTCCCTGTGCTGGTCTCCAGTCAGAATGACTCTCAAAGTTTGCAGGATGGTGCCGGCATCCACCGGGCTGATGCCGAGGATGCCATCGCAGTGGGCCTCCACAATTTCTCGCGAAAACTGAGAATCCGGATAATTGCAAATCAATAAAATCTTTGGCACTGGGGACAGGCGTTTATCTTGGCAGATGAGCGCAAGCGTGTCTCCCTCAACAAGAGGTTCAACGCAAACAAGAAACCGAGGTTGTCCGGAGCGGATCAGAGCACCAATGATTGAAACAAGGCTGAGGATGTCCTGACGACCGCGGACCACCACCACGGACGCTCCAGGTTCAGTGCGGCGGGTGCGCTCTGCAATGGCGGAAGACTCTTGAGGAGAGAGGGCGTAGAGAAGCATCGGGTGCGATTGGTGAGCATCGATTGAGAACCGTAACCCAATAACACCTCCTAAGTGAGATTCAAGAGGATGCAACTTGAAATAGCATACCTTCGGTGGAGTCTAGGCTTTCGTAGTCTGCAGCCGAATACCCGGTCGTTCGCACCATTGCCCCGGAGTTGCGAAGCCGGAGGTGCCGCATGACGTCGAAGCCTGAGGCGATGTGCGGCCTCAGGTGGAGTTCTACCGCTGACAACAAGGCCGACCGTCAGGTTGCATCACGCCTGCATGGCCACTGGTTCGGACTGTCCCAGCGCCACCGCCTCATCGACACGCGGAAACCACCCCGGACACCGCTCCTGATCCGTCGGGCCTGACCCCCAGGGGGCATCGATGGGGCATCGATACGGAGTCACCGTTCACCCATTGCGCGATCAAGGCCCAGCTTCCGCACCATTCTTGCGCAGATCCATCTCCATGGCCTGGCGGTTCAGTCCATCCAGACTGAAGCGATATCCTTGCTGCCGCACCGTCTGAACCACACCGTCTTCTCTCCCCAATCCTGCCTGCTCCAGCTTGCGCCGCAAGGTCAGCACTTGGGTATCCACGGAGCGGGGACCACCACTATGGGGGGGCCAGGCCATGCGCAGCAATTCCTGACGGCTGCGGGTTACGCCAGGGGGCATCAACAGCGCACAAAGCAAAGCAAACTCCCGTGGACTCAGTTCCACGGGTTGATCTTGAAGGGTGACCCGTCGCAAGAGCAGGTGGACATCCAACGGTCCCACGCTGACCCGTTCCTTCAGGCTATTGGTGCGGCGCAACAGGGCCCGACAGCGGGCGGCCAACTCTTCCAAGCCAAAAGGCTTGCACAAAACATCGTCAGCGCCGCCGTCGAGCAGTTCCACGGTGGCCTCCGTGGCTGTACGCGCCGTGAGAATCAATGCGCGACAGCCCAGGGATTCCGCAAGACGCAAGCCCGTTGAATCCTCCAGAAGCTCTGTGGTCACGAGCAAGTCAGGCTTTTCGTTGGCACAGACCTGCATGGCTTGATGAGCGGTGGATACACCAGCCGTCAAATAGCCGTCTTGCCGCAGACGCTGGGCAAGCACAACCCGCAGCGCTGGATGAGCCTCCAGTACAAGAATGCGGGCTGCCGAGGTCAGCGAAGTGTGCTCGGTTGCGCCAAGATTGGACTCCAAGCCAGGCTAGTGCAGATATGATTAAGCTATCCGCAGAAAGGATTCGATTGCTGCCCATGCCCGATTAAAATTCGAGGAGGATTGAGATTTGTAATATGAAGACAAGCACCACGATCACGACACCTTTTGACCGATTGATCCTCCAGCCTCCCGCAACACCGATGACGGCTCTTCAAGACCCCGATACCATCCGTCACTTCCAGGCCCTCTGCGATGCGTGCCGTGACAAGGCCAGCCGCGGCTGCACTCCTTCGGAACTGCGCCTCTACGCGGATGGCTATCTCCATTGTTTGTGCCGCAGTCAGCAACTCAATCCCCTGGCGCAACAACGGCTGGAGGACCTGATTGGCCGCTGGATCCTTGATCCCTCCAGCAGCATCTGGCCGGAAGGGCACAAGCATGGCCTGCAGCGTCTCCTCGGCTAGCAAGACTTGGCAAGCAGGAACTTTGCCAGGAACTTTTGCGATGAGCAGCCCACCAGCACTGCTCAGCAGCGGAGTTCAGGACGCCAGGGCCACCTCTATGGTCTCTCGCAGTTCGCCGGAGTTGTACATCTCGATCAGAATGTCGCTGCCGCCAAGGAATTCACCCTTGAGATACACCTGAGGAACGGTTGGCCAGTGGGCATAGTCCTTGATTCCTTGGCGAACCTCCGGATCCGAAAGCACGTCAAAGGCTTCGTAGGGTATGCCAAGGGCGTTGAGCACCTGCACCACGTTGTTGGAGAACCCGCACTGGGGCATGAGCTTGCTTCCCTTCATGAAGACGAAAACGGGGCTGCTGGCCACCAGGGTTTCAATGCGTTTCTTCAGAGCAGGATCCATGACAGTGAGAGTGGGGGGAAGGGGCGCCAAGGAGACCGGGATGAATCCTTGAGGGACTGTGTCGCATGCTATTGCCCTAGGCGGGGAGCGCCGTTGTCAGGGCCAGGGCATGAATGGCTGCGCTGGCAAACTCGTTCCTGAGTGCAGCATAGACAAGCTGATGCTGACGCACACGGGGGAGACCGGCAAACGCTGCCGAGGTCACGGAGACTTGTAAGTGATCTCCGGAGCCGGTGAGATCCTCGACGGCGACATGGGCATCAGGAAGGGCTGCGCAGATGGCAGCCTCAACAGCGGCTGGGGTAACCATGGTCGGCAAAGCATACTTCAACTTTAATTTAGCTGCATAATTTCAGCCGGGTCCCGCGTATGTGGTTTCGGCAAAGCCCAGTTCCACCAACTGCTGATAGGCCTGAGTGCCCACCGGACTGGTGACTGTCATCAGCTTGATCACATCCACCAACAAGGGGACGGCCACTTCAGGCTGTTCCAGGCGACGGTAGAGGGCAGCGAGACGAAGATTGGCTTCTGCTTGGAGTGTAATGGAACGACGCCCTTTGGCGTCCATTTCACGTGGCACACGGGCATCCAGGCCACGAAAAGCGCCACTGAGGTCGCGATAGAAACCCGCCAGGACACGCGCTGCACTGCGGGCGTCATCGTAGTGTTTGCGCGCCGTCTCCAGATCTCCCGCTGCAACGGCCTCGTCCCCTTGGCTCAGGAGGCGTTCCACGGCGCCAGGGTTAAAGCTGGCCTCGTCGGACTGGAGCACCTTGGTGGGCTCCGACGGATCCTCCTGGCCTTGTGCAAAAGACCCATTGGCAAGAGGCAAGACCAGGACGATCGCCAAAGCCATGAAGCAGCCGGCAGAAAATTGCCAGATGTTGCGCATCGGCAGGGGGAGACAACGATCCGTCAATGGTACGGGATGAAGGAAAGCCGGTTGCAACAGGATCGTCACTCCATGACATCCAGGGTCACGTGACAGGCCGGAAGTCCCACCTATTAGCCTGGATCGTTGGCTCACCGCAGCAGCGCTCACCGCAAGGTCACCATGACAACCGATCAACCGACCCCGGACACTCCGCCAAAGACCGGAATTCCGGTCACCATCCTGACCGGATTTCTTGGAGCGGGGAAGACGACGTTGCTCAACCACATCCTCGGCAACCAGAAGGGCCTGAAAGTGGCTGTGCTGGTCAACGAGTTCGGTGAAATCGGCATTGACAACGACCTGATCGTGACCACCAGTGACGCCATGGTGGAGTTGAGTAACGGTTGTATCTGTTGCTCCATCAACGGGGAGTTGATGGATGCCATGGATCGACTGTTGGCGCAGCCCCAACCACTGGACTACGTCATTGTGGAGACGACGGGCCTGGCGGATCCTCTACCCGTGGCCATGACCTTCTTGAGCAGCGAACTGCGGGACGAGTGCCGCCTGGACTCCATCATCACCCTGGTGGATGCGGAGAACTTTTCCCTGGATCTGCTGACGGTTGACGTGGGCCGTCAACAGATTGTCTACGGCGATATTCTGCTGCTCAACAAGACCGATCTGGTGAGCGAGGAGCGGCTGAAGCAGGTGGAACGCTCCCTGCGGGACATCAAGCCGGACGCCCGCATTCTTCCCTGCCGCCGAGGCGACGTTCCTCTTGGACTCCTGCTCAGCGTGGGCCTCTTCGATTCGGATCGCTGGTTGCAGCCTGAGGACTCGGAACCCGACCACGGCCATGGCCACGGCAACGGGGATCACCATCACCACCACCATCACCATCACCCTTCGGAGGGAGAAGAGTCCGGCGCCATCGAGGGGTTTACGTCCATCTCCTTCCGAAGTGATCAACCCCTGGACTTGCGCTCTTTTCAGCACTTTCTCGACAATCAGCTTCCCCGGACCGTGTTTCGCGCCAAGGGCATTCTCTGGTTTCGTCAGAGTGAGCGGCGCCACCTTTTCCACCTTGCCGGCAAACGCTTTTCCATTGACGACGACGACTGGCCTTCCACCATGCCCCGCGCCAATCGTCTGGTTCTGATTGGCCGGGACTTGAACCAGGCCAACTTGCGGCAGCAACTGGAGGCGTGCTGCGTCAGTGCAGGCGCAGGTGGGGACTTTGCCTGAGATCCCATGATTCAACGGCGTCCTTTCCTGATCGTTCTGGTGCTGGCAATCACGGGCCTGGCCTTTGCTCCCGTGCTGATGGTGGTGCTCCTGGCGTTGCGGGATCAAGGCATTGTGGAGGGCATCGGCGTTGGCGTGATCAACACGCGCCAACTCAAAGGGACAATCAGCCTGTTGGCCACCGTTGGTCTGGGCGTGACCCTGCTGGGCGTGACCACCGGTTGGGTGACTGCCTGCTGCCGCTTCCCCGGACGTCGCTTTCTGCGATCCGTTCAACTCCTGCCTCTGGCCACACCGGCCTACCTGCTGGCAGCAACTCTGGTGGATCTGGGTTCCATTCAGGGATGGCGTGTCCATGGGTTTGCCTGGGGCGTGGTGGTGCTCAGCCTGGCCAACTATCCCTACGTCTTCCTGCTCACGACGGATAGCTTTTCCCGCTTGGGCCAGCGGCAACTGGAGGCCTGTCGCACCCTGGGCCTGGGGCCTTGGGGGAGTTTCGTGCGGATCGCAATGCCGCTGACTCTGCCCGCCATCGGAGCCGGCATTGCCCTCAGTGGCATGGAGGTGGTCAACGAATTGGGCGCCGTAGAGCTGCTGGGTATCCCCACCTTGTCCTACGGCATTCTCCAGCGTTGGCAGGAACAGGGCAATCCCACCAGCGCGGCCCAGATGGCCTTGGTCACGTTGGTGGTGGTGGCCGGCTTGATCGCCTTGGAGCGCTGGCTCCGCCGCCGCAGTCGCCGTTGGGCGCTGGACGGCCGTGGTTCCACGTCGTTGGTGTGGCCTTTGGCGGGGTGGCGCGCCACAACCGCCCAGTTGATTTGTGCTCTCCCCCCTGTGTTGAGCCTGGGTGTGCCCCTGCTGTGGATGAGTCGGCGCTGGCAGGGAACGGTTGAGGACGCCGGCGAACTACTGACCCTGACGTTGAATACCTTGATCCTGGCTTCGCTGGCGGCAGCCCTCACCGTTGCCGTTGCCTTGTTTCTGGCGGTGGCGCGCCGCTGGATCCGGCAACCCCTGCTGCAACGCCTGGTGTTTGTAGCTTCCATGGGCTATGCCATTCCAGGAACCGTTCTGGCTCTGGGCTTGCTGGTTCTGGGCGGCTCCCTGGGCTGGACACCCTT
>MWLD01000083.1:23666-26248 GCA_002018045.1 Candidatus Synechococcus spongiarum LMB bulk15M | reverse complement strand
CGACGTGTTCGGAACGGAGAGGGTGGGATTCGAACCCACGAGGGTTTTGGCCCTACACGATTTCGAGTCGTGCGCAATCAACCGGACTCTGCCACCTCTCCAGGGGGCAGGACCAGCTTAAGGGACCGAGGGCAGCGGTGGCCATGCATCCAGCACGGTGGCGCCGTCGCCGCCGGCCCACTGTTGTGCAGTGGGTCCAATCAACACCCGGGCACGGCGACCACCTGCCATGACGCCATAGGCATGGGCCTCGTGGCTGAGGGGCACCAACACCAAGCCGGGACTCTCCAGACGCACTCCAGGCACCAGGCGCCCGTCATGGCCCCGCACCAACTGCTGACCGAGGGCATCCCAACAGCGACGTTGCTCCTCGCTCATGCGGTAGGTGACCAGGATCCAGTCAAAGCCATCCAGCCCCAGGCGATGGAGTTCTTTACGGGCACGGCGGCAAAACGATAGTCTCGCCGTGGCGGAGATCAAGGCAGCGCGGCCCTGGTGCCGAGCCACCAGCAAGGGAACAGGCTCCTTGCTGCGCTCCACAGTGGCGCTACGCCGCCGGGACCAACCGAGTTGGCGAATCTCGTCGGAGAAGCGCATCTGTACCTGCATGGCCAGGGCCAGAAGCAGCAGCACGGGGGCCAACCATGGCCGTCGCCAAGGTCGACCCGCCACTCCACCGGGCCGGGGCACCAGCCACCAGAGACAGGCCACCACTAGCAGGACCGCCGCCAGAGGTACGGGCTGACCCAGGGGCACCTCCGCCAGTGGCAGGCTGGCAGCGCCATGGACCATGAACAGGAAACACCGCACCACCAGAACCACCACAGGCCGCACCACCGCCAGGAGCCAGCCAGTGAACACAGGCGGCAGCAGCAATACCGGCGCCATCATCATGGCCGTCAGCGTGAGGGGCGCCAGGACGGGGGTGAGCAACAGATTGACAGGAATGCCATAGAGGGGCAGTTTGCCGAAATGGAGCAGTTGGAGAGGGATGGTCCAACATGTGGCTGCCAGAGGAATAGCCATGGCCAGGGCCAATCGCTGGGGCAACCAGCGGCTTAATCCCTCCCCCATGGGTCCTGCCGAGACCACCAACCCCATGGTGGCCACCACACTGAATTGAAAGCCCAGGGATTGCACCCAGACCGGCGCAATCAGCAACATGGAGATGACCGCCACCAGCAGCACCCCCACAGGCCGTTGGCGGGTCTTCATGCTGAGGAGCAGGAGCCCCAGCCCGGCCATGAGTGCTGCCCGCACCACGGAAGGCTGAGGACCGGCCAAGGCGATAAAGCCCAGGATCACAAGGGCGCCCAGTCCCAACCGCAGCAACCGCCGCTGCCCGGCGATGAGCAGCACGCTGCTGAGCAATACCGACAGGTGAAATCCTGACGCCGCCAGGGCATGGGAGAGCCCGGCCCGCCGAAAGTCCTCCCGGATCACGTCCGGCACCTGGGCCATCTTCTGACCCATCACCAGGGCAGCCAGCAAGGGACCGGACGGCGAGGAAAAAGCCTCGCTGTAGGCCTGCACCAAGTGGCTGCGCACCTGGGCCACCATCGCCACGGCCTGTTGTTCATCCGCGGGCGTGAAGGCCTGGACTGCCATGGCCAACTCTGCCCGCCACTGCCCATAGCCCGCAAAAGCCACCACCAGCAGGCAAGGCAGACACCGCACTCCCCAACTCCGACCCCCACCAAGACGGGGCGTCAGCAGCAGCAACCCCACCCCCACGGGCAGGGACCAGAAAAACTGCTCCAAGCCCCCCAGCACCAACCCACCGAGCACCGCAGTACAACCCAGCCAGAGCATGGGATCCTCCTAAATCCACCCACCGCCTATGGTTCCCTCATGCCCAGCCCCGTGCCTGCCCGGGGGCAGCCCGTGAATGGACAGGTGGTATGACCAATGAGAGCAATGAAAGGCCTGTTTGAAAGCCGGGCGCCTCAACCCCTTGCCGATTTGCTCCGTCCGGAGCGTCTGGATCAAGTGGTGGGGCAGGACCATCTGCTGGCCGAGGATGCGCCACTCGGCCGCATGTTGGCGCAACGCCGTGTGGCGTCCATGATTCTTTGGGGACCGCCCGGCATCGGCAAGACCACCGTTGCCCGCCTGCTGGCCCAACAAACGGATTACGCCTTCGAGCCGCTCTCGGCTGTCTTCTCGGGTGTTGCGGAGCTCCGCAAGGTGTTTCAGCGAGCAACGGAGTTACGCCAAACGGGGCGGGGAACCTTGCTCTTCGTTGATGAGGTGCATCGATTCAACCGCGCCCAGCAGGACGGCTTCCTTCCTTACGTGGAAAACGGAACCGTGGTGCTGGTGGGGGCAACCACTGAAAATCCGTCCTTCGAACTCAATGCGGCGCTACTGTCCCGCTGCCAGGTCTTTGTGCTCCGTCGTCTTGACGATACGGCATTGGAAACCCTGTTGATGCGCAGTGAGTCCGCCATTGGCCGGCCGTTGCCCCTGGACGGCTCCGGCCGCGATGCCCTCAAGGCCATGGCGGATGGTGACGGCCGTTTTCTACTCAACCTCGCCGATGAATTGCTCCATCTACCCAACGACACCCAGCTTGACGGAGC
>MWLD01000083.1:0-23493 GCA_002018045.1 Candidatus Synechococcus spongiarum LMB bulk15M | reverse complement strand
TTGTACTGGCTGGCCAGGATGTTGGCGGGTGGTGAGGATCCCCGCTACGTTTTGCGGCGCCTGACCCGGTTTGCCTCCGAAGACATCGGCCTGGCCGATCCACAGGCACTCCCCCAGGCCCTGGCCTGCTGGAATGCCTATGATCGCATGGGGTCTCCCGAAGGTGAACTGGCCGTTGCCCAATGCATCGTTTATCTGGCCACCGCCCCGAAATCCAACGCCGTCCATAAGGGATTTGCCGCTGCCGAACGCACGGCACGAACAACAGGATCACTCACGCCGCCGGCCCATATCCTGAATGCGCCCACGGAATTGATGAAAAATCTCGGCAACGGCGCTGGCTACGCCTATGACCACGACTCTGCGGATGGCTTCTCGGGACAGAACTATTTCCCGGACGCCATGGAGCGGCAACGCTTCTATCAACCCATCGAACGGGGCTTTGAGCGGGAGATCATCAAACGACTGGCCTGGTGGGAGAAATTGCGCAAGAGGCGGGGATCTTCTGCTTAACCGTTGGATAATTTTACCTGCAAGTCCTGGTCTGGAACAGGACTTGTACCGTCTTGTCTAATGCAGGCCCTTAGTATTTTATCAATCATTTTTCTTTTTTCCTGGTTAGGCAAATTCCTGAATATATACCATCCATTTACTTCTTCCCTGGAATAACAAGTCTTTTGTTTCCCCGTAACTATCTCCCGAATGAGGATTGGTTGCCCACGACGAGCATAGGTACGGCTCAATTTATCGTAATAGTCACCTGCCCCATTCAGATGTTGCTGCGCACACCACTGTACGATAGAGATCATCAAAAGTATGGCATTGTTGCATTGGATCCAGTTTTCCCCATCAACGCAGTATTGTACTATACGACTACTTGAACGGCGCTGCCTTGGCTGATGGGTCATCGCTGGAGGTGGTGCAGAACTCGTCTGGGCCGACGATGTGTCTACAGGTTGATGGAAGGCTTCGGTGGTTGCCGGCTCTCGTCTTGTCCCTAATACCGGCTCCTGCGCTGCGACGGGACCTCCCGAAGCCAGATTCGGCCGCCACAGCAGCAACAGTTGCAGAGCCAGTTGGTGAGCAGGCGTGCTGGTGATCTTCACACTGAGCCGGCGGCGACCTTCCAAAGGCGCTTGCTTGAATACCTCGTAAAGTTCCCAGATATTACCGTCAGTCACAGCAGCATACCGCACCCCTCTCGCATTTGCATAATTTAACATCTGCATCCGCTCGTCGTTCTTGAGGGCATAATTGAGCTTTTTGGCTTCCACAATGGCTGCGGGTATGATGTCCGACCCGTTTATCAAAGCGTAATCGGCTCTGCCTTGGCCTACGTTATACTCCGGCGTCACCAGGCCGGGATCTGACACGTCCCATCCCAACGCAGTCAACAGCGGATCGATCAACGCCGTCCGTGTGCGTGTCTCGTTCTGTTGGAGCGACTGGCGATGCGCTTCAATGCGCCTTCTGATCGTCTCAATGACGTTGATCAGATCCCCGAATGGCATGGGCATGGTTCGTATGCGTAGACACGTTATCATGTCACGCAATCTTCCCCCCTGTAGGCCACGTCAAAGCTGGAGTTGATCACGAACCGTTTGAAGTCCGGGTTGTCCATGAAGTGTTTGAAGAACTGGGTATCGTCCTTCATCATGCCCATGATGACCCGCTTCACCGCTGCGGTGTACTCAACACGCGCATTGTCGCGATCCGAGTGTTCCCTTGCGTTCCTGAACGCGGGATCTTCCCCCGCTTTGGCCGGAATTTCCACCGTAATCATCTGCCCGGCTCGATCCTTATCCGCCCACGCAATTCCACCGAACAGGTCGTTGAAATTTGCGACGATATTGGACAGCAGATCCAGCTCGACCTCCCGCTGTCCGCCACCGCCTTCACTTGGCACAGGATCAATTTCCGCGTCCTCGTCTTCCAGGAGGATTGCCTGCATCGCCTTCTTCTCGGCCCGGTAGCTGTCCATGTCAATGGTCTCAAGAATGCCCTTTGACAGGTCTTCTTCCACCGGCGCCGGCAGCTTGGGAATAAGGAGATTCAGGAAGATGGAGCGCTCCTCCCAGCCCCGGTTGTTATAAGAAAGGATTGAGGAGAGGAAGGCGTAGGTGCGCACGAATACCTTGGCCTTGCTCTTGAACGCCACCTGAGCGTCTTCGTCCAGGTCGCTCTGATACACCGCCACGCAACGGTTCAGGATCGGGTCCAGTTGGTCCCGATCCACGCCGTCCAGGTAGTGCTTGACGCACGCCTCCACCTGATCGGGCGCGTATACCTGGGCATTGTCCAAGTCGGCCTGGAGGTCGTGGAGCTTGTTGGGGTTGGTCTCGTCGGCGAGGATCGTGGTGCGGTAGTACTGGGAGAAGGCCGCCTTGACGGTTTCCGTGTCGTTCTGGAAGTCCAGCACGAACACATCGTGCTTCCCGGCGTGGGACCGGTTGAGCCGGGAGAGGGTCTGGACCGCCTTGACCCCCGAGAGGGGCTTGTCCACATACATGGTGTGGAGAAGGGGTTCGTCGTAACCGGTCTGGAACTTGTCGGCGCAGACCAGGAAACGGTAGGGCTCCTCCTGAAACGTGTCGGTGATCCTGACCGCCGGAAACCCGTTCAGGGTGGCCTCGCTCACGGTCTTGCCGCCATCGCTGTGCTCCCCCGAGAAGGCGACGATAGCCCGGTAGGGGCTTTTACGCTCCTTCAGGTAATCGCGGATGGCGTGGACATACCGGATGGCCCGCTCGATGCCGTTGGTGACCACCATTCTCGAAAGACCCCAACCATTCAATCATTACGTGGACGGTTACTCGGACAGAAAATGAATGCAAAGTTGAGATTAAGGGTAACAAGCTTACACTTTCCCCAGAAGGGATATTCGTTATTCAGACTAGCGGTGATGCCACCAAGATTCAAGCCACTCCTGCCAAGACCTAGACATAATCTCCTTGTATTTTCAGTTCTTCCTGAATCCTGGCAAGCCGATCCGGCGCTTGGTGGTGGGCTGCCAGAAAACGGTGACGCCACCGATGGGGGCCGTGCTCGGCACAATGCCGCAGCTCAGCAGACTGCTTCTTATGCCGCCAACAGAGGCAACGTCACCGTCACCCCCAGCAACGGGTCGCCGGGGTTTTGGCCCCGGCCTTCGTTGCGCGCAGATACTGTTGGATGGCAGTGCTCGGCCACAGGCACAGGACGCGCGGTGGTTCGCGGACATGATCGCCTGTGCCCCTACCACTTGAGTTCATGCTACAGAAGTTGAGGGAGATGGAGGAGACGATCGTACAGAAAAGAGACGATCTGGTGGAGGAACTGATGGAGGAGATTCTGGAAGACTTCTAAACGCGCCTTAATCCCGCTCGGGATGAGGGCCTGGAGAATCGCCCGTTGAGCGGCATGCTCTGCTTCATCCGCTTCGTCTTTGGGGTACTCTGATGGTTGTCCCGGATTTCTGAACATTCTTATATACGATCAATGCCGTAAGGAAAACTTTTGTCGCCTCATTGTCTCTGATAGTTTCCCACTTTTTGTGAGCTTCTTCAGTCTGATTAATAATATCTATAGCTTCTTCTTTTGTGAAGCTGTAAATAAAATTGTAGTCAGCTTCATGGCGATAAACTTGAAGATCGTGGCAAGTGCGCGCTACAGTAACCAAATCATCAGGAATCCCATAGCCATCCAGTGCCGTCTTGATTCTATTGTCAGAGCTTCTGCTGGCAAACATTTTGCAGACATCTCTTATTGTCTGATGGCCAATGGCACGAGTCACATAACCTCGTAGGGCTTTTTTCTTGTTTCCACTGCCAACCATCGCTGTGGCGGCTTCATCGACAAGGAGAGAAAACAAGGAGTAATAGGCTGTTGAGATTGATCGCCTCAGCTTGGCTTGCTTGGGTCTGCCCCTCCTCTCCGGTCTGCTGATTACGTTGGCCTGATCGGGTCCGTCTGAATCTGGATGGGCCAGGCCGAGAAGATCCTTTGCCTGCTCTAGCAGGTCATCAGCAAGGCTCATGCTGACACCTCCTGGGCTTCCTCAAGATCTTCCGAGCTCTCCAAGTAATCCAGTTCCGCTTGCTCCTGCTTTGTGCGGAAGTATACATAGACCCAGCGCGTCTCACCTGACCCGGCAATTCTCTCAAGGACTCGTCTACGGATTTTATCTCGTTGCTTAAATTTCTGGCTGCTCTCAAGAATGACCCAGATCCAGATAGCCGGTTCGTTAAAGGGATCTTCCCCCGTCTCCACCTTCCAGGTGGCAACTGAATCCCATTTTTCCTCCTGCAGCAGTTCACTGATCCAGGACTCGTCAGATGTCTCAGAAGGGGCTGTTGGCTGATTGGTCATGGCTTTCTGCCTCCCAAGCCAAGCATGGTGAGAGGCCTGGGCTGGATTGAATCAGCCTCAAGCATAGCACCCGCAAGAGGAAGATGGTGGTCGTGCCTCGAAGGTGGTGGAAATTGAAGGGGCATCACCTCCTGGTCAGCAAAAACATCCAAACTGACGGCTGGAACCGCCAAGGAGATCACGCCATGACACAGACGACAGCCGCGAGCAGGCTGTCATTGCTTGCTTGTGAAGAGGGTTGCAATCTGATCCAGGATCGGGTCTGTACCACGAGGTCGCACCACGCTTGAGGCAGCCTCCAGAGGTCGCAGAAAAAGGGCTTAGTCAACGACGTGCATTGCAGGAAGCCCGTGAAGCGGATTTCAGGTTTGAGAACGACCGGGGCAGAGCCCTGTATTCTTTGGCCAAAGGGAAATGGCCCATCCCGTGCCAGAGAAGGACCCTCCAGGGAAGGGCCCGCCGCCTTGGGCTTTTTCAGGACCGCCAGGCCCATGGGGTTGTATCAGATTGCCTGCAGAGCCACCATCCCCTAAGCGCACTATGTCCTCGTCTTATAGACCAACCCATTCGCGCCGGGTGCAAGGATTTCCATGGTGTTCTGCTACTGACCTTTGAGGCCCACTGTCCCCCTCTTTGGGCAGGAGATTTCCATGAGCTCATTAGAGCTTACTAGTATTATTTTATTGACAAACATTATAAGTAAGTAAAGACATGATATTGAGGAGAAGCCCAAATGCCATCAATTGGAAGATAATTGGGGATATGGGGATCAGGATCACCAGCAGAAGGACTAGCCGGGTTCGGTTTCTGCGAGGTGTTGCAATTAGGATGGCGGCCAGCAGTTTGTAGGGAGCTGGGGGTATGGGAAAAAGGGTTGCCACTAGGAGGACTAGCATCGAGAGGACAGTTGCAAATAGGGTTATGTACCCTATTGTGCTATATTTTGATACATCTGCCTTATTCTTTCTCTCTTCAAGATATTTATTATAGCGTTCACGTTTTTCAGAGTCACTAAGTGCTTTATAGGCAAAGTTAATCTTCTTGAATCTTTCCTCGGATCCTGTCTCCTTATTGACATCAGGATGATACTTCAGTGCCAAACTGCGGTAAGCTATTTTAAATCTATCTTGTTTGGCATCTTTATTTACGCCTAAAAGACAATAAAGGTCGAGATTATAGTAAGTCATACAGGGAATCGCGTGGCGGTGGATATGGTAAACTACTGAATAGCCGTCCCTGGAAAGGATCTGGTCCTGTCTTGTATGAAGGGTAGAGATTGATGGTGATGTAACTCACCAGCCGGCTGGTGAGCCGTTGGCCCACCAGAACTACCTGTCTGGAGCAGACCCCCGCCACTCTTCAAGGCTGCGCCATGGCAGCCTATTCCGAGTTCTGGCCCATCAGCGCAGTGGTGGCCTCGCCGATGGCAAGGTGGCTGCTGGAGAAATAGGGTCATGGCATGAGCCTGTGGCTGCTGCTCACCACCCTGTGCCTTGCCGCCAGCCGCTTGAACGCACAGGTCAGTCAAGAGGACAGGTGCAGCCGTAGGAACTCCGAGAGCATCAATGGGGAAGGAAGAGGGTCTGTCATAGACTAGAGCATCTAAAGGAATTAGGTCCCAATCCAGGATCATGGGTTGGAGAAGACCCTTAGCGGGAACCTGGAGATAGTCTTGTCAAGAAACTTCAAGCGCCGCGTTGGTGGCCCATGAGCCAGGGCCTTTCTGGTATCAGTGTGGAGTGAGCCCTGATATTATTTTCGGGAACTTTGACATATTTGTGGTGGTTCTGAGTCTAAAGTACATAGATAGTTCACTAATTTTATGTTGTAATGTTCATTTGCCAAAGATAGAGGAGTAAATCCTTTTCTATTTCTTATATTTAGTTGTTGGGAATCTACTTCAAGTATTTCCCTAATGTAAGAGCGTGCTCCAAAACGTCCGTATTTAGCGGCTACATGAATAGGATAATCTCCATTAAGAGTTTTTGTATTTACTTGTTGGGGATCTTTTTTAAGTATTTGCCTAATAATTTCTACTTTGGCATTCACAGGAGCAGTAACATTTCCAGTATATCCCATAACGGCAAAATGAATAGGATAAGCTCCAACTTTATCAGCATAGTTTCCTAGATCAGGTGATAATAAACTATTACTCTTATTTAATTCGTTCAAGTTTATCTTTATTATCTCTTTAAACATATCTACCATGCCATGCCATGCAATATTGTGAACAGGATAAGTAACCTGGGCTCTTGCTGCCCCTGTCCCCAATTCGCCCATGTCAAGTAATTTATGATTTTCATTTAATATTAATCTAAATATCTCAAGATTATCTAATTTGATAGCTTTTAACAAATTTTTATATAGAATTCTGTCCGAAGGACTGTATTGAAATATTTTCTTAATATGATTTACATCTTCATTTTCTACGGCAGCAGATAAAAGATCAGTCTGAGTGTTGCCGTAAAAAGCTCTAAGTTCCTCAAGGGAGGCTTTCGGAGCACCAGGAATGCCACAAGAGGCTAGAAGGAAAGATGTCAGCAATCCCAGGGCCAGGGGGGAAGGCGTGAAGCGGAACTTCACTGAAGAACTGCAAAGCATTGAAGAGCTGCAAAGAATCCATCAGCAAGCATAGGTCATCCCAGTTCCTGAAGGTCCCCGCCGTGGCGGTGGCCTGATGGTGCGGGCATTCCCATACGCCACCCTGAAGGCCCACAAGCGCCGTGTCGGTGGCCTTCAACAGGCCTGGCTAATGGCCCGCCCCCCCGGAGGGGTGTCCCTGCTGGCCCTGGTGAGGTCCTTCAAGTGCCACGGCGAGCCTTCCATGGGTTCTGGCGCAGTAACCCATACCCACGCTCTCGCGAACAACCCATGCATCCGGTGCGTAGGGGAGCACTTCCCGTCTCAGGAAGCCTTCAATGCCGCCCTCTTCTTGTAAGGGAATCTGCTCCGTGTCCCGCAGCTCGCTGTCGGGCTCGTACTCCACCACCTGGCCGCGCCGCTCGAACAGGCCATTGATGGGGTCGGCAGGGGTTCCCCAATGGGGCCTCGCCAGCCCCGATGCAGGCGTTGAAGAACGGCTCCCGCCGTTCCTCCGACCAGTCCACCGCCAGCCGCAGGGGGCGCTCCACCGTCACCTTCCAATACCCGAAGGCCCCGTTGTCGAAGATCCTGCTCTGCTCCGTCTCCTGGAAATCCAGAAACGTCCGGCAGATTGTCTCAATATTCTGTTTCCCCAGTTCGCAGTTCTTCTTCCCCAGGTTCTTGCGCAGGGGCTGGAACCAGGCGCTGGCGTCGATCAACTGCACCTTGCCGCGCCGGTGCCGGGGCTTCCGGTTGGTGAGGACCCACACGTAGGTGGCGATGCCGGTGTTATAGAACATGTTCAGGGGCAGGGCGACGATGGCCTCCAGCCAGTCGTTCTCCATAATCCAGCGGCGGATATTGCTCTCCCCCTGTCCCGCCGAGCCGGTGAAGAGGGAGCTGCCGTTATGCACCTGGGCGATGCGGCTGCCCAGTTTGGTCCCCTGCTTCATCTTGGAGAGCTTATTGACCAGAAACAGCATCTGGCCGTCGTCGGAGCGGGTTGCCAGCGAGTATTGGGGATCGCCCCCGTGCTCAATCACAAAGCGGGGATCGCCCATCCCCTTCTTGCCGCCCATGCGCTGCAAGTCGGTCTCCCAGCTTTTGCCGTAGGGCGGATTCGAGAGCATGAAATCAAACTCCCGCGACGGGAAGCCGTCGTTGGAAAGGGTTGAGTTCTCCGGGCCACCCTTGATGTTGTCGGCAGCGTCCCCTTCTCCTTTCAAGAGGAGGTCGGCTTTGCAGATGGCGGTGGTCTCCCCGTTGATCTCCTGGCCGTAGAGATGGGTGGACACCACCTTGCCCTGCTCCCTGGCGATCTGTTGAAGCACGTCCTCGGCCACGGTGAGCATCCCGCCGGTTCCGCAGGCGCCGTCGTAGAGCAGGTAGGTGGCGGACTCGATCCGGTGGGCGATGGGGAGGAACACCAGTTTTGCCATGAGGTTCACGGCGTCCCGGGGCGTGAAATGCTCCCCCGCCTCCTTGTTGTTGTCCTCATTGAAACGCCGGATCAACTCCTCGAAGACCGTTCCCATACCGTGGTTATCCAGGCCCTGATGCCGCACCGTGCCGTCGGTGTCCACCACGGGATCCGGGCTCAGATTGATGGCGGGCGCGGTGAGCTTCTCGATCAGGGAGCCCAGTGCGTCGGCTTTGGAGAGGCGCGAGAGCTGGTTGCGGAACTCGAAGTTGTCGAGGATGTCCTGGACGTTCGGAGAGAAGCTGTCCAGGTAATCCTCGAAGTCGGCTTTGAGTTGCTGACGGCCGACCTTGGCCCGCAGGTGGTTGAGGGTGAACCTGGAGGTGTTGTAGAAGGCCTGTCCCGCCGCTTCTCGGAGCGCGGCGTCCTGGCTGCTGACGCCTTCCCTGTCCAGAAACGCTTTCGTCTTCAGCACGGTCTGTTTGCTGGGTTCCAGCACTGCATCAAGGCGGCGCAACACCGTCATGGGCAGGATCACGTCCCGGTACTTGCCGCGAACGTAGACATCCCGCAGCACATCGTCCGCAATGCCCCAGATATAGCCGGCAATCCAGGCGAGATTGGGTGCGCTGGCCATGGGGAGACTCCCTTGCTGTCGATTCAACGGCCCACCATCAGGCGCGTCTCCTGGGAAACGGGTGGATTCGTCGGCAGGGTCAGGCGCACGGACGCCCCTCCTTCGGGGCGATTAAGGGCGCGCACGTGTCCCCCATGGGTAGTGGCAATTTGCTGCACAATGGCCAGCCCCAAACCGCTTCCACTCAGGCTACTGGCCCGTGCTCGGGAGGCGTCACCCCGATAGAAGCGCTCGAAAACGTGTTGCAGGTCGGTTTCGCTGAAACCGGATCCCTGGTCTTCCACGTCCAACTTGAGCCAGTTCCGGTCCTCCACAATCTTCACCTGGATGGTGCTGTGGCTGGGGCTATAGTGCAGAGCGTTGTCCAGCAGGTTCAACAACGCCCGTTGCAAACGGGATGCGTCAGCGGGAATGGTGACCGCCGGGCTGGTGCTGGTGATGGTCAGGCCCACGTGGCGTGGTTCCGCCAGGGGAAGCAAAAATTGCCAGGCGGCTTTTACATGGTCCACCACCGTCACGGCTGTGGTGTGGTGTTGCAGCAGTGTGCTCTCCAACCGCGAGAGTTCCAGCAAATCCTCCACCAGGCTCTGTAGCCGAACGATTTCCTTTTGCAGCCGCTCCATCAACCTGGCTTGGCGGGGGTTACAACTGTCCACCAGACTTTCGCTCACCAGCCTCAGGGCGGTGAGGGGTGTTTTGAGTTCATGGGCCACATCGCTGACCCAGCGTTCCTGCTGCTCCCTCTGGGCCAGCAGGAAGTGGCGGTTGAGGAGAAAGACGCCCACCCAACCCTGATGTCCGGGCAAGGCCACCGCTTCCAGTTGTTCCGTGGTGACGGGTTCCAGGTGGTGGGGATTGCGGCTGGTGGAGGTGAAGACCCACTTGACGCGCTGCAGTTGTCCTGTGCGGCGCGCCCGATCACTCACCTCTTCCAGTTGATGGCAGCGGATGGCTTCCAGCAGGGGACGTTGTTCCCGTGTGGTCTCTTCTCCCTCGAGGTGGAGCAGGACACAGGCCTTGCCGTTGACCAGGCGAACGGTTTGCCGCTGATCCAGTACCAGGACCCCCACGGGCGCCTGTCGCAGCCATTGGAGCATCTGGTCGTTCAAGGGCAGATGACGCCTTGACGACCGTCGTTGTTGCAAGAGCCATGGAGCCAGCAGCCCCAACCCCACTCCCAGCAGCAGGGCCACACCTTCAGCCAAAGCGATATCCGAAGCCACGAACAGTGGTGATCAGCAGAGGTTGGCTGGGGTTGTTCTCCAGCTTTTCCCTTAGCCAGCGGATATGAACGTCCACGGTTTTGATGTCACCGATAAAGTCCGGTCCCCAAACCCGCTCCAGCAGCTTGTCCCGGCTCCAGACGCGGCGGGGATGGCGCATGAAAAACTCCAGCAACTTGTATTGCTTGGGGGGGAGATTCAGGGGGCGCCCTTTTATGGTGGCGCAATACTCCTCGGGGTAAAGCACCAGTTCACCGTGCTTGAGCAACTCCACGGCAGGTTGATGGGCAGTGCGGCTGGAGCGGCGCAACAGGGCCCGGCAGCGGGCCACCAGTTCCCTCATCCCGAAGGGCTTCACCAGATAATCGTCTGCTCCCACCTCCAGGCCCACCACCCGGTCGGTTTCCGAATCCTTGGCGCTCACAATCAGGATGGGGGTGGTGAAGCTCCGACGGCGGAGGTAGCGGCAGAGATCCAGGCCATGGACACCGGGCATCATCAGATCCAGAAGGATCAAATCGAACGTGCTGGTCTCCGGAGTGTCCTGGAAGTGGTCCAGGGCTGCATTGCCGTGGGCCACGGCGTCCACCAGGAATCCCTCGGCCGTCAGGCTTTCGGCAATGGTTTCACGGATGGTGTCGTCGTCTTCCACCAGGAGAAGCCTGGAAGGGGCCAACGGAGCGGGAGATTGGATAGCCAAGGTGGTCTTCAACCTGTGGTCAGCCTAGCCACCGAGCCACCGTTCCAGCGCCGCCGATACTGTCGGCAAGGGATCAGCGGCGGGTTTCAAAAAAGTCGAAATCCGCTGCGGTAAAGGTGCCCTCCTCCACTTGCCTCATGAGGTCCTCCAACTGTTTCCAGAGCCCGGCGCCGGTGGACACGGCCAGAAGAAGCGCCAGGAAAAAGCTGGTCCCGGCCCCAAAGCCGAACGCTTGCAGACCAGCGCCAATGAACAGGACGGTTCCCATCACAATGCCGCCATAGGGAAACACGGTTGTGAAGCGCCCCAGGGGCAAGAGGGGCAGACGATCCTGCTTCCAATCCTCCAGGCGGTGTCGGATTTGGTGGGCAAAGGTCAATCCACACAACAAGGCGATTAACAGGCCAATCCCACTGAGGGCATAGGGCGGTTGGCTCTGCCAGTAGGACGGGGCGCCCAGGAGCACGTCCAGTTGCTCCTGGAGCGCTGGACTCACAACGTCTTCACCCACAGTGTCGCTCCGGTGGGTTGCAGTCTAGGGCAACCCTCGGCAAGGGCAAACACTTCAGACGGCGAGGGGATTCAGGCGCTTCCAGAGGGATTGAGCCAGACCTCTGGCCATGTCGGCAGCACCGAAGTGACGCTGCAGCAGATGCAACAGACCCACCAAATCCTGTGTCTGCAAGCGATCGTCCCGCACCAGGGTTTGCAGAAGGCGCTGGCGCAGCATCCGTCCGTCCGCCGTAAACAGGAGCCGCAGTCCCGAGCTGGCCAGGGGCAGCACGTCTTGCCGTTCACCGCCTTCGCTGCGGGCCACTCTCAAGAGGCTCTCCAGCCTCTCCAGCCGCAGCCGCCCCTCCTGGTCAAAGAGCACGTCCAGCAGCTTGTCCCGTAGCTCCGCCGTATCCGCCGACAACAACCGTCGCGCCACGTAAGGATAGGCCACGCCAACAATGCGAAAACCGGGATCCAGCCTCAGAGCGACGCCCTCCTGGCTCACCAGGGCGCGAATGATCAAGGCAAACCGGGCGGGGACCCTGAAGGGATAGTCATACATCAACTCCGAGAAGCGGTCCGTCACTTGCTTGAAGTTGAAGTCACTCACCGCGTTGGCCAGCTTCATGGCCAGCACCTCCTGGAGTGCGGGTATAATGCGCTGTCGATCCACGTCGGGTCGCAGAAAGCCCAGGCGGATAAAATCGTCCGTCAGGCTCTCGTAGTCCTTGTTGATCAGGTGGATGATGGAGTCCGTAATGATCAGGCGGTCATCCTGGCTGATCTCGTCCATCATGCCGAAGTCCACATAGCCCAGATGGCCCTTATCGCCTGTACGGCCAGGCAGGGCAATCAGGTTGCCCGGGTGGGGGTCCGCATGGAAGAAGCCATGCTCCAGCAACTGCTCCAGTCCCGCGGTCACGCCCGTGCGAATCAAGGCGGTGGGATCCAGGCCATGGCGGCGCAACTCGTCGGGATCCCGAAGCTTGGGACCTTCGAGCCAGACGGTGGTGAGGACCCGACGGCTGCTGTGGCTGCCGATTACCGCTGGCGCTGCCACCGTTGGGTTATCGCGGAACTGCCGGGCAAAGCGGCGGGCGTGGTGGGCCTCGGCATCGTAGTCGATCTCCTCGAACAGCTTGCTGCCGAACTCATCCACAATGGCTGCCAGACCATCCCCCAGGTTGAGGGGTAGTGCCGGGCCAAACACCATGGCAAGAAGCCGTAGCAGCACCAGATCCCGGCGGATTACCGCCTCCAGGCCAGGCCGCTGCACCTTCACTGCAACCCGGAGTCCGTTGTCGAGTTGTGCCTTGTACACCTGCCCCAACGAGGCCGCGGCCACGGGATCCGGGGGAAACGTGCGGAACAGCTTGCCCACGGGCTGTCCCAGCTCTGTTTCCACAATATCTCTTGCGGCATCCAGGGGGAAGGCCGGAAGTTGATCCTGCAGCTTGGTGAGCTCGTCCAGCCAGGCGCTGGGGATCAGGTCGGGGCGGGTGGAGAGGGCCTGACCCACCTTGATGAAGCAGGGACCCAGTTGGGTGAGGGTTTTCAACACCGCCTGGGCCAAGCGTCTCTGGACCGCGTGATCCGTGCTGTTCCCTTGGGTGACCAGACGGACCGCCAGTCCCGCAAAGTGCAGCAACAGCACCAGAAGACGGCCGATCAGTTGCCACGGTCGCAGCAGCAGCCAGAGCAAGTCCCTGCGGTGATCGTAACGCAGCGGCTGCTCGGACTGCAATACAGAGGACGCCAAGGGACGTTTGCCCGAAATACGCGCCCATCAGCCTAAAAAGTTTCTTCTCTCCTGGCGGCAGGGATAGGCTGAGCGGTGGTTTTTCTGTAATTCCATGCCTGGCCAAGCGCTGATTGCGGCCTTGCCCCTTGCGTTGGTCAAGCTGGTGGGCGGGCTGGTGACGGTCTGGCTGCTGGGGCGCATCGGCCTCGCCACAGCAACACGGTTCACCCGGAGAACCACCACCACCTTTGACGACTTCGTCATCAAGACCGCCCACAAGGCCCTGGTGCCCATGTTGTCCATGGGGGTGGTGACCTGGGCTTGGGAAGGGATTCCCTACGAGGGTATTGGCGACTTGATTGTTACAGCCCTGACCGGGCTGGTGACCACAGTGGTGATTGTGCAAGCTGCCAACCGCATTCTGGTGCGGCTGCTGACCAGCACGCTCCGGAAACTCGCCGGGGACGACGACACTACCGGTCCGGAAATCCTCGCAGCCCTCAAACCCATGTTGCGGGCCGTGGTCTGGGTGCTGGGTGGAGTGATCTACATGCAATCCCTCGGCGTCCCCCTGGGCGCCCTTTGGGCACTGCTGAGCGCCGGCGGCATCGGCGCTGGCCTGGCGCTCCAGAAACCTGTGGCGGAGTTCTTCGAATACATCTACATCCTGCTGGATAAGCCGTTCCGCAGCGGAGACTTTCTCCACGTTGGCAACAGCAACACCTGGGCCAGGGTGGAGCAGGTGGGGATCCACTCCACACGGCTACGCAGTGTGGACGGCGAACTGGTGGTCATGACCAACTCGTCCCTGACCAGTCAAACCCTCTCCAACTACACCGCGATGGAGCGCCGCCGCCGCATCTACCGCTTTGGCGTCACCTACGGCACCCCGCCCCAGGTGCTGAAGCGGATTCCCACCATGGCCCGTGAGATTGTGGACGGGGTGAAAGATGCCGAATTCGACCGTTGCCACTTTGTCGAGTTTGGCGCCAGCAGTCTGGATTTTGAACTCTGCTACAACATTCCTACCAGCAATTACGTGCAAGCCCTTGATGCCCAGCAGCAGGTGAACGTGGCGCTGGTGCAACGGTTTGCGGAGCAGGGCATCGAGTTTGCCTTTCCCACCCGTACCCTCTATCTCAATCACGCAGACCAGTCCGGGGAGACAAACTCAACCCGGGAGCCTGGACAAGGGGCATGAACCTCAGCCGTGCCCAGGCATCTCGGCGCGACTCACCAGCAGGGCAAACCACAGGCAAACCACCACAACGGCAAACGCCACGCCCGCACCAATTCCCAGGTGGACCATTAACCGTGGCACCACCTGGGGAACGACGACAACCCCCGCCAGGGGAAGAAGTTTGAACACGGTGTTGTTCATGGAAGCTCCGGAGGCTACCCCATTGTGGCAACCTCCGATCAAGCCGGGGTGGTCTCAGAACCACTCCCCTACGGCATCTGCGGCGGTATTGGTGTTGTCGCAAGGGGTTGTGCGCTGGAATGCCATGGTGACTTCCCGCTTCTGCTCCCCATCGGCGGCCACTGCCTTGATGGCGTACTGCTGCTGGCCGTCACGGAAGGGCACCTGGAGGCGGAACGTGCCTTCCGGTGTGAGTGGCACAGGCTCGTCACCGATGGTGAGAGACGCGGAAGGGTCCGTGGCGCCATAAACGATGAGTTCGGCATCCGCCACCAGCCAGAAGGAGCGCTGACGCGCCATACCCGCCCCGGAGTCCGTGCGACCACTGGCCCAGATGCCAGCGGCAGAATCGGAGAAGCCGGCTTGTTCCTCTTGCGATTCAAGCTCCTGCCGCGGTTGCTGGAACGCTTCCGATCCTTGCCGACGCGGGGAGAAGCCGGTGGCCACCTGATAGAGACGCTCGTGAATGGTGCTGTCCAGAGGGGCTTCCTCCGGTGTGGGCAGAGGAATCGGGGTGGTGGTGTCCAGGGAAAACGGTACAAATTGATCCAGAATCCGCTCGCTGGGCCTGGTTGCAGGAACCCTTGCCTTGGCGGAGAAAGCCACCGATAGCCAGCCGGCGTCCTCAAGATGAAAACCCAGCTCAACGCGGTAGTCGCGATTGCTCAACGGCATCGGCACATGCCAATCCGCAGCGTTTGCATCTACGGGCACTTCCTGCAGGGTGTGGGGATGGGCAGCGTCGTCGCCCAGGCCTGTCACGTCACTGACCCGCAAGCACAACTGCTGAGCTCCAGCCGCCTCGGCAGCTTTGCGTGTTTCCGGAGAGATCTCCCAGAAGACGTAACCCCACTCGGGATCACGGGGCAGGAAGACGACACGGTCGTTGTCCCGGGAAGACGGCGATGCGCCCGCCTCGGACTCGGGCCGGGACCCGGACACCTCCGTGACGGTCCCGCCGGATGAGATTCGAGAGGAAACAGCGCTGTCCTCCTGGCTGGATTCGGAACTGTGAGAGGGCGCCGAGGATGGCTCCGTATCCGGATGATGGCCAATCTCCTGCACCAGAGCCTTTTTGCTCTTGCGGCTATAAAGACTGACGCCCAGTTGGCTGGCGATGGCCCGCAGTTGCCTCAGGGTGAGGCGGGCCAGGGAGGAGAGGGGGGCAAGGTCGGTCATCTTCTAAAGAAAGCCTTTGGGATCACTCTGGAGAGGTTTTCCAAAAATCACAAGCATCTGGCCGTTGGAAGTGAGGCTTCCCTAACAGTGATCCCCAGCCTTGTGTTGCTCCCCAACGCCTTATCTGCTGCATCCGGCAGTCGGCTCCCTACCGGACCATGGAACAAAACGCGCTGCTTGTGGGCTGGATCAGGTGAAAGGGTTGACGAAAAGAGGCCCTGGTAGCAAACCAGGGCCTCCCCTCGACGCTTTTCCGGTGCTTCCCTGGCGCCTCTCTGTCAGACCTTGCGATAGCGCACCTTGGCCATGTAATCGAAGGATGTGTTGGTGCTGCCACCGGCAACACAACGAGTTGCGCCCACGGCACTCACCCAGGTGCGGTAGTCGTTGGGGTTACCGCCACGGTTTACGGCAGCGCGGGCGGGCAGCTTCCTGGCAGCGGCGCCGGTGGAAAACACAGCCTTGGGGAAACCCAGAATACCACGCCAGTAGGACTCGTAACGGGGAGATTTGATATTGAACGGCGTTTCTCCCAACTCCCGACCCGGCAGCACCCGGCGGCGCTGGTAGGGAACCGTATCGTAGCCGAAGTTATCGATGTACTCTCGGGAGTTCAGCAGGGCGTCCACCAGGCCCACCAGACCCTTGTTGCAGATGACGATGGACCAGGCAATGGTTTCCGCCTGGCCATGGACGTCCCGACCCAGGACCCTCTGCACCATCTGGGTCACCACTTGATAGTTGCTGTTGAAGCGGTAGAAGGAGCTTCTGAAGGTGTCCGAGAGCAGGAGGCCACGGATGAAATCCCGCACCGTGATCTGGTTGTTGCGCAACTGGGACTCCAGGAAGGCATCCCGGCTGTACTTGAAGGCATGGAAAAAGATCTGCCGATAGGCCGCCTCGATGAGGGCAGTGTAGTCGGCATGGCTGAGTACCTTCTGGGTGCTGAAGACGCGCGCTTGGTCGTCATCGGCGCCCCCGTGGTCTTTCACCCGGGAATTCTGGCTTTCAAGGGCGTAGTCGAGAAGGGGAAGGGCCACGGATCACCGGCTCAGTGCGGCCTCAATTCTAGAGGACAATCCACTGAGACATGCTCGGTAGAGCGCGGTGGAATCACAGTCCTTAACGTTCCTCACCAGCCCAGGCCCGCTTGTCGAAGCGCCATGTCCGGAAGCGGACCGGGCGCAAGCTCCAGCCCACTGGAGCCTTCGATCCGGGTCTCGACAGATAGAGACGCCGTGTTGGAGAGCCCCTCCACCGTGCTGGTGCGGAGACGCACTCGGGAACCGACAAACCGGAAATGTTCCCGGCTGTGCATGGTCTCGTAGGTGGTGGTCAACTCCAGGCCGTCCTCGTCGTCCATGCGGAATCGTCCCGCCACCGTTGCGGTCTCGGCATAGCCACGGTCCCGCAGCAGCTTTCCCTGGCGGCCGTGCTCATCGGTGGGAATCAAGGCAAAGACGGTCTCCCCCTGGTGATCCTCCCCGGCACGATCCCACGCCATGGAACCCAGCCAACGCACATGGCAGCCCCCCTGAACGGTCTCGGCTGGTTCGCCGTGAAGACGGGCAATGGCCGCCAAGCGGTCATCCTCCGGCGGCAACGTGACGACTTCAATGTGGCTGGCGCCTGCTTCCGTACGACGGTGAAGCAAGTGATGACTGGTGCGTTGGGAACGCCAGCGGCCCGCACTGCGGGCAAAGAAGGCCATGGCGTTGGGAATGGACTCCACAGTTATCTCCTTTGCTGCGGAATGGTTGTCTTTGCAGCCACTCTAGTGCCTCAGCCCACCCCCGCTGCCAGCGGACGGCGGTAAAACGGACGGCGCACCACACAGGCGGCCACCTGCCGACCCCGCACCTGCACCAGGAGCTCCGTGCCGGGCTTGGCCATGGTGGGGGGCACATAGCCCAGGGCAACGGCATGTCCCAGACTGGGGGACCAAGTGCCGCTGGTGATCACCCCGACGATGTCTCCTGTGGTGTCCAGAATGGAATGGCCGTGCCGGGCGATGGCACGCCCTTGCAGGGTGAGGCCCACCAGCCGCCGTGGAACACCTGCCCGGGTTTGAGCTTCCAGAACCCCGCGACCGATGAAGGGATGGGGCATTTCCAGGTGAACCAACCATCCCAGGGAAGCCTCCAGGGGGGTGTGGCTGGTGTCCATGTCTTGCCCATACAAGTGGAGGGCAGCCTCAAGGCGCAGCGTGTCGCGGGCTGCCAGGCCACAGGGTTGCACCCCATGCTCCAGCAACTCCTGCCATAGCCGTTGCCCCCCTTCACGGGACAACAGCATCTCCACGCCATCCTCGCCGGTGTACCCGGTGCGGGCTAGAAACACCTGCTCATCTCCCCAGTCCAGGTGGCGGTGACCAAAACGGGGCAACCCCTGCAGGTCCCAGTCCCGCAAACGCTCCAGCAGGGGCACGGCCTGGGGACCCTGCAGGGCCAGCAACACTCCGTCTCCCTTGCGGTCGGAGATTGTGCAATCCCCGGGCAGAAGACGCTGTTCCAGCCAGGTGGTGTCCGCTGCGCAGCGGGCGGCATTCACCACCACCACCACCTCGTGCCGACCTGCCACCAGGCCACGGTCATAGACAATCAAGTCGTCAAGGATGCCCCCCTGTTCATCGAGCAGGACGGTGTACTGGGCTTCTCCTGGTCCAATACGCCCCAGGTCCGAGGGCACCAGACCCTGGAGCGCATCCTTCACCGCCGGCCCCCGCAAGGTGAGCACCCCCATATGGGAGATGTCAAACACCCCAACGGCACTGCGCACAGCCCGATGCTCATCCACCACACCAGCGAACTGCAAGGGCATGATCCACCCGGCAAAGGGATTAAAGCGCGCCCCGGCGGCCTGGGCTGCGTCATGCAGGGGGGTGATTTTGCCAGTGCTGTGATCCATGGGACCAGGGGGAATCGCCGGGGGCCATCAGTCTGCCGTGGTGAGGGGAACGGGAGTCGGCCAAGTCACGGCGCCTGGCGGGGTTTACTGGTGATCTCCAACACTTGGTGAACCGTGCTGGGGGTGTCAAGACACTCCAGGCAATAGCGGGCCACCAAACGGCGAGGAATGGTGCCTTGCTGCTGGGTGTTGGCGCCACTCACCACCAACTCCTGCTGCTCCGGATCGGCCTCTGCTTCTTTCAGGCCCCCTGGCCGCACAACGGTCCAGTCCAGACCGCTGCTCTCCAAAGCCTCCTCCCCCCAGCGCTTGCATACCAGGATCAGGCCGAACAGATTGAGATTGTGCCAGAGTTGGCCGCTGCACAGGGAACTCACCAGCAGCACCCGGCCCACACCAGCCTGCCGACAGGCTTGCACCTGCCGTTGTACAGCCTGGGTGTCCACTTGGAACGGCCCGAGGAGATTGACCGACGGTCGCGCCCCCGTGGCCATCACCAGGCTGTGACAGCCGCGAAGGGCCTCCACAAGTTGAGACAACCGGCCGAAGTCCAGGCGCCGGATATCGCAGCCGGCCAGGGACGGCGGCAGCTTCGACGTTGACCGTACCAGCAGCCGTACAGCCCGACCACGGGCCAGGGCTTCTTCGGCAATGCGATAACCCGTACGGCCACTGGCGCCGCTGATGGCCACAAGGGTTTTCATGATGCCCTGAGCTGGAGTAGGTAGGTGACAGGCGAGTAGCCTGGCAAAACCATACTGCCAGGCCGGTCGTCTTGATCAGCCCACTAGAGTTGACCTAACCATTGCAATCCCATGAGGTGCAACACCATGGAAAACGCCGCTCAACTGCTTGAACCACATCCGTCACCGGAGGCTGTTCTCTCCCCCGGCAGCAGGATGGCTGAGAGGAGGCTGTGGATCCTGTCGGAGCTGGACCTGGAGCCAATCATCGTCAAGGCCATGGACACAGAGGAAGGACACGGTTGGGCATTGGACTTTGCCTGCCGGGTGTCTCGGGAGTACCGCCGATTTCTGATCCTGTGCCTTGAAAACCCGGACGATCCAGTGGTGCCCTCCAGCCTTGTGGACGACTTCTGGCATCTGCATATACTGGATACGCAGAAGTACGCAGAAGATTGTGACCGCTGCTTTGGAGAAATGCTACACCATTTTCCTTATTTCGGGATGCGGGGAGACGACGATGCAGCCAACCTGCGGAAGGCCTGGCTGAAAACACTGTCGCTCTATCAATCCACATTTGGCGAAGCGGCACCCGCCAAGCTATGGCCACACTCCAACCGCTGCCCCAACTGCGGACGGCGTTGCAACAGCGTTCATGGTCAGGGATCTGAAAGTCTGTTTGATGAAAGACGTCCTGGCCTGGTTGATCTTCAGCTTGATCCTGTGGGTACTGACATTGCTTTGGTGACTGCAAAATGAAAAGACTTCAATTGCCGGATCGAGAGATTGCTTGTGGAATCATCTGGCTTGTTTTAATTGTAATTCCATTAATCTTTAGTCCAGAATTGTTAGATCTCAAGATTAAACCTGAATCTTTAAGAGGATTAGGCCTCTATTTGCTTGGAGCAGGAATTGCCCCTCTGGGTCTCTATCTAACGCATAGTCGTACTAAGTCACTACGGATACAAACGGATACAGAGAAAATTAAAAATGTCACAGATGCTTTCGCTAAATCGGTAGAG
Organism: Candidatus Synechococcus spongiarum LMB bulk15M; assembly: GCA_002018045.1. Lineage (GTDB taxonomy): Bacteria > Cyanobacteriota > Cyanobacteriia > PCC-6307 > Cyanobiaceae > Synechococcus_B > Synechococcus_B spongiarum_E. Next base: position 3,136 of record MWLD01000083.1, on the reverse strand, counting down.
TTGCTGGGCAACAAAAGTGCTGCGGCAAGGCAAGGAGGTATTTATGCCCTGGATAAAATTGTCCAGGACAATCCCGAGAAATACCACATAACGGTCATCAAAATTATGGCATCTTATATTAGAAAGGAAAGCAAGGAAGATTATGATAAATTTCGTTCAAACGTGCGGAGTAATTTTATATAATGTCTGCGGATATTGAGGCGGCAATCGACGTGATTAGACAACGTAATTTTCATCAAAAACAAGAAGTAGAATACAAGGAAAAATTAAATCTTAAAAGATACACTTTTTTCTTAGATATTTCCAATACACATCTCACTTATGCAGATTTTAGTGGTACTGATCTATCAAAAACTAATTTTTCAGATAGTTATCTGTCGGGTTGTATATTTTATAACACAGATCTATTGGATTCATCTTTCAGATCTTCTATTATAAATATCTTATCTGCTAGTTTAGTTGTTAAACGTTAAAATTAAATCAAGTTTCAACGCAATTGAAAAGATATTGGGACAATTACTGTGATGCTGTCTTCAACTTCGGCAAGGTCATCGGGAAACACAGGCAAAGGCTGAGCACGTTGAATCAGCGCCAAGGCTTCTTTATCCAGAAGAGGGTTACCACTACTGCGTTTCAGTGCGGAACTCAAGACTTCGCCGTGGCGATTCACAACAAAGGTTATCAGGACTGTCCCCTCGTCCCCACGATACTCTGCACGGCGAGGATAGCGTTTATGCCGGTTCAACCAGTTGTGGGCAGTCTTGCCATACTGGCTCTGTAACTGGGCCAGATCTACGGTATCCGGAACCGACGTGGGCGCCGCCGCTGTGGTTGTATTGGAAGGCGCCTCCGTTGCGTTGGGGGGCCTGTTGTCGTCGCTGTCAGCGGCTGTTGATGTCCTGGACGGCGCTTGTGGTGTGACGACCGGGGGTGGATTGACGGCAGCTACGCTTTGCTGCGTCAACGGCGCCTGCTTGACCGTGTCTGGCGCGGTTGCAAGCCGGGGTGGTTTCATAACCTCCGTTTTTGGTGGCGACACATCAGGTCCGGGCTGGCGGGCCACCGGCGGTGTGGGGCGCACGGGCGCCGGTGGCGGCGCCACAGGAGTGGGGAGGGCTGGTTCCGGTGTGGTGGCCAAGGACACCAGAACGGGCTGGGGAGGAGGGGGGGTGTTCTTGCGGTTGGACAGAACCCGAGGCAGTAGCACCGCCGCCAGGGCATGGGTGGTGAGGGCAGCGGCAAAGGCCATGGTCCATTGGCGTAGGGAGATCGTCATGGAGCGTTAGCGATGGTCCGCGACGGTCAGAAGCTGAAGTTGGTCGATCCCGGCATCCCGCAGGCGACTCATCACAACAACCACCCTGTTGGCCTCTGCCGCTGCCGAAGCCCGCAGCACCAAGGGTGAATCCATGCTTCCCACGTCGGGATATCGGGCCAAGGCAAGCGGCAAGTTGTCCTGAGACACCATCTCCGTATTGAGGAAAAGGCGGCCCTGGGCATCCATGGACAGGGTGACCGGGGGAGGAGAGGACGGATCCTGGCTGGTGGAGAGCGGCGGCTCTATTTTTATTTGCTCCGCTGTCAGCTTTCCTGCCAGCATGAAAAATATCAACAGAAGAAACACCATATTGATGAGTGGAAGCACCCGTTCTTCGTCATTCTTGCCACCTCTCCCTTGAAGGCTCGTGTGGTAGCTGTAGCTTCGCTTTTGAAGATGCATCGGATTACTCTCCCGCTGCTGCCTGCAGGAACGACACCTGCCTGGCGCCTGCTCCACGCAGTTGATCCAGGACATTCACGACGTGCTGTAAAGATACCCCATCTGCAGGTTCAAGCGCCACCTGTCGCTGTGGCTGAAGGGCAACCTGCTCACGTAATTGCGCCAGAGAAACGTGTTGACCATCCAACAGCAGGGCATCCCGGTTGATGGTCACCAGCAATGCCCTGTCTTGTGCTTGCGTCGGGGCAGATTCCCTGTCGGAGACACGGAGATCAATCATATTGGTACGTTGCAAGTTGGATACCAGCATAAAGAAAATGAGGAGGATAAAGACAACGTCAATCAATGGTGTCAGGCTGACGGTGGCCCTCGAACGGCGAGACGACATCATCGCGATGTGACCTCGCTGGGCTGAGTAACAGCAGGTGGGGCACGGTTGGCCGGGGGATGAAGGTCATGCTGCTGATCCCGGGACAAGTCAGTGGTAAACACCCGCGTGGTCAAATCGGTCAATTCATGGGTAAAGTGTTCGACGCAACCCTCCAGCCAGTTGAGCACCGCAACCACAGGAATAGCAACGCTGAGACCGGCTGCCGTGGTCAGCAGTGCTTCCCAAATTCCCCCTGAAAGTGTTGATGGATTGATTGCGCTTTCCGCTTGTGCAATTTGCTGAAAGGCTTCAATCATGCCCAGGACGGTTCCCAGAAGGCCAAGAAGGGGGGCGAGGGATGCCGTCACCTCCAGTAGCCGTAGATTGGCCCTGAGAGAGACAACAAGAGCATGGCTGGCCCGCTCCACGTCCTCCCTCACCATGGCCGTTGGCAGGTGGTGATAGTGTCCTCGAATCGCTTGAGCCAATACGGCGGCAGCAGGGTTACGGCAGCGCCGCGCCACGGACAACGCCTGGGTTGATTCGCCCTCCAGGTGCAACGCCAGCATGTGGCGCACAGTCTGCAACCGATTCAGCTCAAGGGACGCAAATTGCCAAAGCTTGGCCGTGGTGACCGTCAGCGCCAGCACCGACATCCCCAACAGCACCACGATCACCGGGCCGCCAGCATGGATCAACGACCCCACAGGCCCGAGCACAGCCAGTGGTTCCGACGTGATGCGGGGTGAAAAGGGAACGGTTGCCCAGGAGAGCATCAACTGACCTATGGCGTGCGGTAGAGCCTCTGGGGGAAAAGACATCGGTGGCGTTGGTCGGAAAAGATCATGTGCAACCATTACACTGTAGGTCTGTTGTGTTCCTTCCCAAGCGGCTGTTGAAACAGTCGGACAGGCCATTTGAAACAAGGAACCGATCCGGAAATTGATGCAGGACCACCCAGAGTCAAGCATCCGGGCATTGTCGAAAATCCCGGTGAGCGAGTGGAGCAAAGTGCCGAAGCCGGAAAGCGGGCTTGTATAGTAGTT
>MWLD01000063.1 GCA_002018045.1 Candidatus Synechococcus spongiarum LMB bulk15M | reverse complement strand
TTGTGGCGTTAGTCGTCGTAGTCCGGGATGCCCAAAGATTCATAGGTGGGGCGGCTGGGGGTGCTGCGGCGAGGATTCACGTCCTGCATGAGATCCACTTCCGTTCCGTTCTCCTTGTAGGCAGCAATGTCCAACCCCAAGGACTGTAGCTCCCGCATTAACACCTTGAACGACTCCGGTGTTCCTGGTCGCGGGATAGGTTTGCCTTTGACAATGGCGTTGAGGGCCTCATTGCGACCCTGCATATCGTCAGACTTGACCGTGAGCAATTCCTGGAGTGTGTAGGCGGCGCCATAGGCCTCCAGAGCCCACACCTCCATCTCCCCAAGCCGCTGGCCCCCTTGCTGGGCCTTCCCGCCAAGGGGCTGCTGCGTCACCAAGGAGTAAGGCCCCGTGGATCGGGCGTGGATCTTATCGTCAGCCATATGCACCAGCTTGAGGATGTGGGCTTTGCCGACAGTGACGGGTTGGTCAAAAGGTTCGCCGGTGCGGCCATCCATCAACTGAATCTTGCCTGGATACTTGGAATTATAGACCCACTCCTTGCCCTTTTGGGCTGCGGCTTGTTCCAGGAAACTCGTGACAGTCTTCTTGGACATCTCCGGCTGATGCATCTCGTCAAAGGGGATCACCTTGACTCTGATCCCCAGATGCTCGGCGGCCCACCCCATCAGACACTCGAAGACCTGGCCCACGTTCATGCGACTGGGAACGCCCAAGGGGTTGAGGACAATGTCCACAGGAGAACCGTCCGGCAAGTAGGGCATGTCCTGTCGGGGCAGGATGCGGCTAATGATGCCCTTATTGCCATGGCGTCCTGCCATTTTGTCTCCCACCTGGATCTTGCGCCGCACAGCCACATAGACCCGGACCACCATGTTGGCGCCTGGCGGTAGTTCGTCTCCCTGCTCTCGGGTATAGACACGCACATCCACCACCCGTCCTTTCTCCTTGAACGGCACCCGCAAGGAGTTGTCCCGAACGTCCCTGGCCTTCTCGCCAAAAATGGCCCGTAGTAGCTTTTCTTCAGGCGGTTGGTCCGACTCGCCCTTGGGCGTCACCTTCCCCACCAGCACGTCTCCCGCAGTGACGAAGGCGCCAATGCGGACGATTCCGTTTTCATCCAGATTGGCGAGGGCCTCTTCAGCAATGTTGGGGATCTCTCGGGTGATTTCCTCGGGACCAAGCTTTGTCTGGCGGGACTCGATCTCATATTTCTCAATGTGGATGGACGTGTAGAGATCGTCGAGCACAAGCCGCTCGCTGATCAGAATGGCGTCTTCGTAGTTGTAGCCTTCCCAAGGCATATAGGCCACAGTGAGGTTTTGCCCCAGGGCCAATTCCCCCCCCTGGCAGGCGGAGCCATCCGCCAGCACCTGACCACGGATTACATGGTCTCCCACCTGGACAATAGGCCGATGATTCAGGCAGGTGTCCTGGTTGGAGCGCTGGTACTTCTGTAGATAGTGAACGTGCTTCCCACCGTCCAACGTGGTAACCACAATGGTTGCGGAGTCCACAAAACTGACAACTCCATCCACGCGGGTAATGGGTACCATGCCGGAATCGCGCGTCAACTGCGGCTCCAGGCCCGTCCCCACCAGTGGTCGGGTGGGACGCAGCAGCGGTACGGCCTGGCGCTGCATGTTGGAGCCCATCAATGCACGGTTGGCGTCGTCATGCTCCAGGAAAGGGATCAAGGATGTGGCAATGGAGATGATTTGTACCGGCGAGAGCTGGACATAGTCCACTTGGTCAGGGGGCACTTTCTCGAAGTCCTGGCGGTAGCGCACGGGCACCAGTTCGGTCCGGATGTAGCCCTCGCTATCGGTGGCCACGTCACCGGGGGCCACACGGCATTCATCCTCCACGTCAGCCGCCAGATAGATGGGATCTCCTTTTTTAATCACGCGGCCATTTTCGCATTTCCAAAAGGGGGTCTCAATGAAGCCATACTCGTTGACGCGGGCATGGGTCGCCAGAGAGCCAATCAGGCCAGCGTTTGGACCTTCCGGAGTTTCAATGGGACAGATCCGCCCATAGTGGGAAGGGTGGATATCGCGCACGGCAAAGCCGGCCCGCTCTCGGGTGAGGCCACCAGGACCCAGTGCCGAAATACGTCGCTTGTGGGTGAGTTCTGCCAGAGGGTTGGTCTGGTCCATGAATTGGCTCAGTTGGCTGGAGCCGAAAAATTCCTTGACAGCAGCCACCAGGGGTTTAGGATTGACCAATTGGGCAGGGGTGAGCGTATCGGCTTCGCCAACGGTCATGCGCTCACGGATGATGCGCTCCAGTCGGCTGAGACCAACCCGCATCTGGTTCTGCAGCAACTCACCCACTGAGCGGATGCGGCGGTTCCCCAGATGATCAATGTCATCCAGGCTGGTCCCCCCCACATCCAACTCCAGATTGATCAAGTAGTCCAACGTGGAGAGCACGTCCTCAGGCGTGAGAATGCGCACGGAGTCGGGAATCGTGAGTCGCAGCTTTTTGTTGACCTTGTAGCGGCCAACACGACCCAGGTCATAGCGCTTTGGATCGAAGAAGCGGCTTTGTAGCAACTGCTGACCACCACTAACCGAGGGGGGCTCGCCTGGACGCAGCTTTCTGTAGAGCACCAGTAGGGCCTGGTCTTCAGAAGAGATCCCCTCTTCAACGCTGGCCTCGATGGTTTTTCTGTAGTACTCGGGGTGGCGAAGCTTATCCAGCCCCAGATGATCAATGTCATCCAGGCTGGTCCCCCCCACATCCAACTCCAGATTGATCAAGTAGTCCAACGTGGAGAGCACGTCCTCAGGCGTGAGAATGCGCACGGAGTCGGGAATCGTGAGTCGCAGCTTTTTGTTGACCTTGTAGCGGCCAACACGACCCAGGTCATAGCGCTTTGGATCGAAGAAGCGGCTTTGTAGCAACTGCTGACCACCACTAACCGAGGGGGGCTCGCCTGGACGCAGCTTTCTGTAGAGCACCAGTAGGGCCTGGTCTTCAGAAGAGATCCCCTCTTCAACGCTGGCCTCGATGGTTTTTCTGTAGTACTCGGGGTGGCGAAGCTTATCCAGAACATCCGTGTCGGATAGGCCAATGGCGCGCATCATCACGTGGCCATTGATCTTACGGGTTTTGTCCACCCGAACATGGAGAAGGCCGTTTTTGTCAGTTTCAAATTTGAGCCAGGCCCCACGATTGGGAATCATGCTGGCATTGTAAGTGCGACGACCATTCTTGTCCTGCTCATCCTTAAAGTAGACACCAGGACTACGTACAATCTGGTTGATAATGACGCGCTCTGCTCCATTGATAATAAACGTACCCCGCTCGGTCATCAGCGGCAGCTCTCCGATAAACACATCCTGCTCCTTGATCTCACCGCTCTCCCGGTTGACCAGGCGACAGGTGACATACATTTGCGAGGCGTAGGTGGCGTCACAACGTTTAGCTTCCTCCACGTCATGGCGAGGATGCTTCAACCGGTACTGATCACCGATGAAGTGGAGCTCAAGCTTTCCTGTGTAATCGGTGATGGGTGAGAAGCTGTTCAACTCCTCGATCAGCCCCTTCTCCAGAAACCACTTGAAGCTGCTCCGCTGAACCTCCACGAGGTCAGGAAGATGAGTGGCGGCTCTGGCGACCTGAATGGCGCTGCTCATAGGGTGGTGTCCCTGTTGAAGAAGTGACAAAGACGTTGAGGTTGGAGGTTGTGGGAGAAAGAAAGCCTTACGGAAGGTAACAGCAAGGGGCAGTCCTTCAAAGGGAGGATGGCGCCTCGAACCTGCTCAGCCGCTCAAGACCTATGGTGAAATTCCTCGACCTTGGATCAAGTGCCTTGGGGGAGTATGCCCCAGTCTGCCATAGGGCATCCCAAGTCGCAATCCTGAAGTCTAGTCTATAGCGCGTCAGCGGTGGTTGTGGCAGACATCGGGGCCGCAGCGAACTGCTCCTCCATAGAAGGCGGATCCCACACTAACGCCTCCAAGCCAAAGAGGCGTGCCGCTGTCCGGCTGCTCACCTGGCGGACCCTCGCAATGGAGCAGTGCCGCAAAGTCGCCATCGTCTCGGCCACATGGGCCACAAACGCAGGTTCGTTGCGCTGACCCCGATGGGGTGTTGGCGCCAGAAACGGGCAATCCGTCTCCACCATATAGCGGTCTTCGGGAACCTGCCGGGCACAGGCATGGACAGCCTTGGCATTCTTGAAGGTGACAATTCCACTGAAGCTGATGACCAGACCCAGATCCAGGAACCAGCTCATTTCTTGCGGCGTACCGGCCCAGCAGTGCATGACCCCGCGCACAGGTCGTCCTGCCTGGCGCCGCGCCACCAGAATGTCTCGCAGAAGAACAGCAGCCTGCCTGCAGTGGATAATCACCGGCAGATCCATCTCCCAGGCCACGTCCAGTTGGGCTTCAAGGGCATGGACCTGTTGCTCCACATTGGTGGCTTTGTAGAGATCCAGGCCCAGTTCTCCCACAGCCACCACACGTTCATCCCGCCGGCAGGCCTCCAGGAACAGATCCGGCATGGTTTCGCGCCAACGTCCCGTCTCCAGCGGGTGAAGGCCAACGGCATACCGCAACTCCGGGAAGCGATCTGCCAGTTGACGGATGGCCGGGATCTCTTCAGGGGTCACGCAGGCATGGACCAGGGCGCAAACCCCCTGCTCCCGCCACCGTTGGGCCACCGTGTCCAGGTCCTCGCGAAAATCCGCAAAGACCACATGACAATGGCTATCCACCAAAGGGGAACGGATGGGTGATTGAGTGCCCGTCTTACCCATTGGCGGAGGGTGCCGGCAGTGCCGGCTCCAGAGCGTGCTTGACAGCTTGGCTGAGGCGGGATTTCTGGTGTGCTGCGGCGTTTCTGTGGAGAACACCCCGCTTCACCGCTTTGTCAATCCGGCTGAAGGCAGCACGAACGCTGATGGTCAACCGCTCCCGACCAGCCTCGTCGGGATGAGTGCCATAGTCCGTGCAGGCCCCGAGACATTTCTTCACCAGGGTCCGCACCCCGGCGTTGTACATGCGGTTGCGCAGCCGGTTACGCTCGGAAGTGGCAATACGCTTTTTTGCCGATTTGATGTTGGCCAAAGGTGGCTGAACCGTTGTGTAAGGGTTTGAGTTTATCCTAGGATTGTCCCCCTAGCCATCGCCTCCGCAACCATGGCAGCCAGCGAGGGGCTCCACAGCCATGGGGAATCCGTGCGGCGGAGGCTCAAGTAAGGTTAGGGGCCATCAGGGCGCGCCAGGGTACGCACGTGAATACCCTGCTCAGTTGCCTCTCCAACCAGCACCTGATCCGCCAGGTTGACAAATAGACCGTTTTCCACCACACCAGGAATTGAATTGAGCTGACGCTCCAGCGCTGCGCCATCGCCAATGCCCCCTGGGAAGCGCGCATCCAGAACCAGATTTCCCTGATCTGTCACCACCGGACCGGCCTTCCGCTGCGCGATCCGCAGTTCACATTCAACTCCCATGGACTGAAGACGGCGACGCACCAGAGCCCAAGCACCAGGAAGCACTTCCATCGGCAGGAGAAAGTCCAGATTCAGCCGGTCCACCAGCTTGCTGGCATCCACCACCACCACGAAGCGGTGCGCCGCCGAGGCCACCAGCTTTTCCTGGACATGGCAGGCGCCTCCCCCTTTGATCAATTGAAACCCGGGATCCACTTCATCGGCGCCATCGATGGCCAAATCAATGGCCTCCACATGGTTGAGATCCACCAGGGGAATGCCCAGCCTGCTGGCCAGTACCTGGCTTTGAAAGGAGGTTGGCACCGCTGTGACGTTCTCCAGTTGACCCTGGCGCAGCTTTTCCCCCAAGGCTTCAATCATGAGAGCGGCTGTGGATCCCGATCCCAGACCCAGCACCATACCGCTCCGAATCTGCTCCACTGCTGCCTTGGCCACGGCCTGTTTGATGCGAATCTGCAGGTCGCTCATGCCCCATGTACAGAGGGGCAGAGCTTAGCAGGGCACTGGCATCTCCTCAGCCACAACCGGACACGGTCACTTGGGCATGGCCTCGGGAGTCACCTCCAGATGAAATTCCTGCTCCCCCCTCTGAATATGGAGCCGTAGGGGCTGACCCACCCGGGATGCTTCCACAAGGGCCAGCAGTTCCGCCGGTTCATGAACGGTCTGGTGACCAGCCCCCACCACCAGGTCACCCCGGCGCAGTCCGGCCCGCTCCGCCTTCCGGTGTCTCGGCCGTGGTCAAGCCATCCGTCCGGGCCAGGAGGGGCTGAGGGAAGGCCAGAGCCAGGGCCAGGGCAAAGGTTGCGGCAGTGGCCAGGGCCGAAGCCCATCTCCGCAATAACAACTGAGCCATGGTGACGAACTTCGACCTTTGATCGTACTGAAACACCAACGCAGCCTGGTTTTGCGGCACACGCTAGCCAGGTGAACCAGGGCACAGGGGACTCTCTGGCGTGGTGTGCCCATTGACGATCCGCATCACTTGGGTGCTCAACCGGCCATCGGCCTTCAACCGCAGCATGCGCCAGCCCGGTGCATCGGGATAGGCGCCGGGCTGGGTTGGCAAAATCTGCATTGCTGTGGATGGACACGCCATGAGCGGCAGAGGAAGCTGATGCTGCCAGGCTTGGTGGACATGGCCAAACACCACGCCCTTCACCTGGGAGAAATCCCGTAGAAGGCCTAGAAGACGCTCAGGCGCCTCCAGTGCCATGGGATCCATGCGCGGGGAACCAATGGCGGTGGGCGGGTGGTGAAGGGCCACCAGGCAGGGACCTGGATGAGTGCGAAGGGTGCTCGCCAGCCAGTCCAGTTGCACCGTGGAGAGACGGCCACCCATGCAGCCGGCCGCATGGGAATTCAAACCGATCACCAGCCAGTTGCCCACGGCCACCCTACAGGGTGCAACCAAGGCGTGTCGCCGCAGACAACTTCTCAGCAAATGGGGTTGATCATGATTACCCGCCATGACCAGGGCACGACTGTCGCAGGTGGCCAGTTGATCCCGAAGTAATCCATAGGCTGCCCAGGTTTCATCCTGGCCCAGGTCACCGGTCAGCAGGATGAGGTCGGGATTTGCCCTGCAGACGGAGCGAAGGCAGTGCCGGAACCGGGCATGACTGTTGATGCCGCGGTAGTGTCCACGAGGGTCGGCCAGCAGGTGAGGGTCTGTCAGTTGAGCTACTGTCCACGCTGTGGGATGTGTCAATGATCCGAAAGGTTGCTAGCCTTGCCTCACATTGCCACTGGGTCAGTTCGGCTTTCATGGTGTCCGTGTTCGTTTCCGGAGCACGTTGAAGCCGTGAACGTTGCGCGAGGGGTGTTCCCCTCGGTTGGTCCTGGGAGTCTGTCGGGTCCAGTGCCTTGACTCACGCCTTAATCCCCACAATTCGCAATCATGCCGAGGCAGCCGCCGGGTCCCTGGCCCTGGTTGTGTCCGACGTAGCCATTCAGGCCCACCGTCAACCACTTGCGGTGGTTGTCGCAATCCGCCGCATGGACGGAGGTGACGTGTCCATCGTTGACTGTGAAAAGCTCAGCCACCGTCTGGGGGTTCTCCTTGATGAAGCTGAGCTGTTCGCAGCGGCCTTTACCCTGGAGGTATCCAGCCCTGGCCTCAGCGAAAATCTGGTCAGTGATCGCGATTTCCAGAGCTTTCGCGGGTTCCCCGTGGACCTCCACTACCAGCGGCAGGGACATCGTAGTGTTATCCGCGGCACCTTAATGGGCCGGGATGAGAACGTGGTCTGGCTGAACCGCAGGGGCCGCATCACCCGTGTTGCCCGTGGCGACGTGCTTCAGGTCCGACTCACCACCGGCGAGTTCGGCTAGGCCGCCCCTCTTTAATCGTTATTCCACACCCTGACCATCCATGGCGCTCGTAATGCTTCCGGGCCTGGCTGCCCTGATCGAGAACATCAGCGAGGAGAAGAAGCTACCCCCCAGCACCGTTGAGCAGGCTCTGCGAGAGTCCCTTCTCAAGGGGTATGAAAAGTACCGACGCACACAGATCCTGGGAAGTGGCGAAGATCCGTTTGATGGGGACTACTTCGCGAATTTTGACGTATCCCTCAGCCTCGACGAGGAGGGCTTCCAGGTTCTCGCCAGCAAGATCATTGTAGATCAAGTGGACAGTGAAGACCATCAGATTGCTCTGGTGGACGTGCAACAGGTGGCGGAGGATGCCCAGGTTGGCGACACAGTGGTGTTGGACGTCACGCCGGATCGGGACGACTTCGGCCGCATGGCTGCCACACAAACAAAGCAGACGTTGGCCCAACGGCTACGAGACCATCAGCGTCACATGATCCAGGAAGAGTTCGCGGACCTGGAGGACCCTGTGCTTAGTGCCCGCGTCTTGCGCTTTGAACGCCAGAGCGTGATCATGGCTGTCAGTTCCGGTCTTGGACGGCCGGAAGTGGAGGCAGAACTTCCACGGCGCGATCAACTACCCAATGACAACTATCGCGCCAACGCCACCTTCCGCGTGTTTCTCAAGGAGGTGTCGGAGGTGCCGCGGCGAGGACCTCAACTGTTTGTCTCTCGTGCCAATGCGGGGCTGGTGGTCTACCTGTTCGAGAACGAAGTGCCTGAAATCCAGGAGGGTTCCGTGCGCATTGTGGCTGTGGCCCGAGAGGCCAACCCGCCCTCCCGCTCCGTGGGGACACGAACCAAGGTATCCGTAGACAGCATGGAGCGGGAAGTGGATCCTGTGGGTGCCTGTATTGGAGCGCGTGGTTCGCGGATCCAACAGGTAGTCAACGAGCTCAGGGGCGAGAAGATCGACGTCATCCGCTGGTCAGCGGATCCGGCGCAATACATTGCCCATTCCCTAAGCCCCGCCAAGGTGGGTCAGGTGCGACTGGTGGACCCGGAAGCTCACCATGCCCATGTGCTTGTCCCCCCGGACCAGTTGAGCTTGGCCATTGGCCGTCAGGGACAAAACGTCCGCCTGGCCGCACGACTCACGGGTTGGAAAATCGACATTAAAAACTCCGCGGAGTACGACCAGGAGAAAGAGGAAGCCATCGTGGCCAAGCTCATCGCCCAGCGACAGAAGGAGGAAAAAGCACAAGTCGAAACAGAGGCGCGCATCAAGGCGGAACAGGCCATGCGCGCCGAGGAGGATGCCCGTCTGCGGGAGCTGTATCCACAGCGGGATGACCTTGATGGTCAAACGCTCTGGCAACAACCGCAATGAGCACCACCTCCAAGCCTGTTGTGAGACGCTGCGTGAGCTGCGCACGTCTGAAAGACCGCACCCGGATGCTGCGCTTTGTGCGGTTGGCGTCCGGAGGACTGGGCCTGGGTCAGGGATTTGGCCGCTCCGCCTATGTGTGCCGTTCTCGGCCTTGCTTGCAGGACGCGCGGCGACGAAAACGCGTCCGGAAAAGTCTGCGCATCCCCGATCATCCCGCCATCGACGCAACGTTGGCGGCTGAACTGGACAAAGTTGAGCCGGACAACCCGGAGCTTGGTCAACGTTCTCCTGTAGTATGACGGTGCTCTCAAGTGCCGCAGCAGTTTGGTCCTACGCTCACGCTCCAGGCCGATACCACAAGCCCCATGGCTTCTGTCCTGTAGGCTCAACTGGTTCTCGTCTGCAAGCCTTTCCGAAGGAAGGTCTTGCAGGGCCAGAGTTCTGGTGAGGCTCTCCAGCAGTACTCGCCTGACCTGGGGCAAGATGTCAAAAGCCCTTGCATAAGGAGGGCTCGGTGGGGGTAAACCTCATCGCTCGTTTGGAGTACGCATGACCAACAGCGGCAAAGTCCGTATCTATGATCTTTCGCGCGGCCTTGGCCTTTCGTCGTCACGGCACGTTCTTGATGCTGCGAAGATGTGTTCTATCCCTGTCAAGAGTCATAGCAGCTCAATCAGTGAGGGGCAGGCCAAAACCATCATTGGCCAACTTGTTGCCGAAGGTCATCTGACTAAAGATTCGGCAGCCGCCTACAAAACCGGGGCCGCCCAAAAGGAGAAGGCTGTTGGATCGGACAAGTCTGGTCGAGCTCAACCTGCTTCCAGGCAGGTCAAGCCGACCGGCAAAGCGTTCACAGTACGGTTGAAAACCAAGGCGGCGCCTACCCCACGACCCACACCGGCGCAAGCTTCCACCGCCCGCAAATCCACTCCTGGCGTGGTTGCATCGGATGACAGGGACCAGGGCCAAGCCACCACAAAGGCACAGATGGCCCTCAAGCCGTCTCCTGCCGACCAGAAACTCCATAGAAAACCGTCCCGACCAGCCAAGGACAGGAAGGCTCCGCAGCGCCCCACTGCGGTCAAAGACAAAACAGCGGATCGGCCCGCCACAGGAAAGACTGCCGGCAAGGGAACAGCGACCAGGGAAAAGACAGGTCTTACGTTGGTAAAACCACCATCTGCAGAACCCGACCCATCCCGGAAACCCAAGTTGGTGCGGCCCACGGTGGCGCCGCCCATTGCACCCAAGCCCCTGAAAACTCCCGCCGCCGCTGGTGAGAACAAGGCGACCAGGGCCAAGCCCAAGACAAGCCCCGCAGTGGTGAAGTCATCCTCTACGAAATCAGGACCATCCCGGACATCCAGGTTGGTGCGGCCCACGGTGGCGCCGCCCATTGCACCCAAGCCTCCGAAAGCCGCCGTTGCTGGTGAGAACAAGGCGACCAAGGGCAAGGCAGGACCTGGAAGCGTCAGATCGCCATCCGTTGTCGGTAAGCCGTTCAGGCCATCTACTGTGGTGACAAAGCGGGCCACGGTAACACCACAAACATCCTCGGCCGGCAGTCGTCGCCACAAGGGGGCAAATCCACCGGACAAGGTGGCAAGTCGGCCGACCGTGGCCAAGAAGCCGCCCCAGCTTATGGCGCCTCCCAAGCCCGCGGCAACCCAATCCCCTGTTGTGGAGAAATCGGTTCGCAGGTCAAACAGTCGCCCCAGTCCCATATCCTCAACCTTCACAACGACTCCCAGGCCGGCAAAAGATCAACGCTTGCGTTCAGGAGGCAAGCCAGCAATCGTCCCCCCCGCCAAGCCACCCCTATCTGCCACTCCCAAGACTCCCGGTGGCCCCGGTCGCCCGTCACAGACCGCCAAGGCGGTGGATCAGCCACCCCGTCGGCCCGCTGCAAAACCTCCGCGCTCCGTGGTGGCATCGGGGATGCCCCGATCCCGGTCATCAGCGTTGGTAGGGCGCCCTGACGGCACCCGGTCCACGCAATCCACGCCCCAGGCCCAACCGCCTGTACGGCAACCCCAAATCGTGGCGCGCCGTCCCAGCGCCAGGACGGGTGACTCCGGCACATCGCAGCGCCCCGGAGCTGGAGGGGTAGATGCATCCCCACAGCAGAAGCGTCAGGAATTTGTGGGGCGTCTTCCGCGCCCCGGTGCCACCGGTGGCAACTCAGCCGTGCGGGCCAGCCCCGCAGTTGGTGAGCGTCGCTCCAAACCGATGACGGAATCCCGTTCATCGGAGCTTGCCGGCCGGCCTTCGCGTCGCACCGCAGGGGGGCCTCCGGGCGTTAGCCGTTCCGGAGGATCTTCCGGATCCGAGCGCCTCCAGGGAGGATTGCCCCCGGGGGTGCGACGTCCTGCGTCACCCAGTGAAGTCCTGGGCAAGGAGGCCGCTTCCGGGACCACAGCCACCGCGTTGCGCCCCAGGCACGAACCCAAAACCACAGCAGAATCCCCCACACCACCGCGCCGCCCTGGTCCGCCCCGCAGCGGCGTACCCGGTAGCCGTTCCCGCACGGGTGCTGGTGGGCGGCCCAGGCGCCATGATTGGGATGATTCGGCACGCCTGGAGCAATTGCGGCGGGGTGGTGACGCCAGCAAGCAGCGCACCAAGATTCACATCATCGGCATCCACGATGAAGACGTGAATGCTGGCGAAGGCTTTGCCAGCGAAGGAACTGCTGCAGTGCTTTCCGCGTCCTTGGCCCGCCCTTCCGGCAAGCCCCAGGGCACGACAGAGCAACCCGCAATCAAGGTAAGACGTCGCAAGAAGACCAAGGAGACGGCCCGGCAGCGGCAACGGAGACGGGCCGTGGAACTACGCCAAGCGCGGGAGGCCAAGCAGCAGCGTCCCGAAATGCTTGTGGTTCCGGAAGGCAACTTGACGGTCCAGGAGCTGGCAGACGCCCTTGGCGTGGACAGTTCGGACATCATCAAGTCTTTGTTCTTCAAAGGCATCTCGGCAACGGTGACCCAATCCCTGGACCTGTCTGCCATCGAGAAAGTGGCCGAGGAGTGTGGGGTGCCCGTTGTCGAGGATGACGTTGAGGCCGCGGCCAAGAAGACGGTGGCCATGATTGAGGACGAGGACCTTGAAAGCCTCAGCCGGCGTCCGCCCGTGGTGACGGTGATGGGTCACGTTGACCATGGCAAGACCAGTCTGCTGGATGCCATTCGTAGCACCCGTGTAGCGGCAGGAGAGGCTGGTGGCATCACCCAGCACATTGGCGCTTATCAAGTGGAGGTGGTCCATGATGAGAAGCCTGCCCTCATCACCTTCCTGGACACGCCTGGCCACGAGGCCTTTACCGCCATGCGGGCACGGGGGACCAAGGTGACCGACATTGCTGTCCTGGTGGTTGCTGCTGATGATGGGGTACGCCCGCAAACCATTGAGGCCATCAGCCATGCACGCGCTGCGGAGGTGCCGATCGTGGTGGCTATCAACAAGATGGACAAGGAGGGCGCCAATCCGGATCGCGTGCGCCAGGAGTTGGCTGACCACGGTGTGATGAGTGAGGAGTGGGGGGGCGATACGGTCATGGTCTCCGTCAGCGCACTCAAGGGCGAGAACATCGACAAGTTGCTGGAGATGATCCTTCTGGTCAGCGATGTGGAGGATCTACAAGCCAATCCCGAGCGGCTGGCAAGAGGAACCGTGGTGGAGGCCCACTTGGACAAGGCCAAGGGTCCGGTGGCCACCTTGTTGGTTCAGAACGGCACCCTGCGACCTGGTGATGTGATCGCCGCCGGTCCCGTTCCGGGCAAGATTCGGGCCATGGTCAATGACCATGGTGAGCGGCTCATGGAGGCTCTCCCCTCTGCTGCTGTGGAAGCCCTTGGCTTCAGCGAAGTTCCCACGGCGGGGGATGCCTTTGAAGTGTTTGAAGACGAGAAGGCTGCCCGCGCTGTGGTCAGTAACAGAGTCAGTGATGCCCGTTCAGCCCGGTTGGCCCAGCAGATGGCCAGTCGTCGCGTCAGCCTCACGGCCTTGTCGGATCAAGCCGCCGAGGGTGAACTCAAGGAACTCAATCTCATTCTCAAGACCGATGTTCAGGGGTCGCTGGAGGCCATTCTGGGATCCCTTGAGCACCTCTCCCAGGAAGAGGTGCAGATCCGTGTCCTGTTGTCGTCCCCCGGAGAGATCACGGAAACCGACATTGATCTGGCCACAGCCTCCGGCGCTGTGGTCATTGGCTTTAACACCTCGATGGCCAGTGGCGCACGACGAGCCGCAGAAGCTGCATCCGTGGATGTACGTAACTACGACGTTATCTACAAGCTGCTGGAAGATGTCCAGGGAGCCATGGAGGGCCTCCTGGAGCCGGAGCTGGTGGAAGAGCCCCTGGGCTGGGCAGAGGTGCGTGCTGTCTTCTCCGTCGGTAACGGTGCCGTGGCCGGGTGCTATGTCACGGAAGGAAAGTTGCAGCGCAACTGCCGGTTAAGGGTGCATCGGGGCAGCCAAGTTCTCCATGAAGGGGATTTGGACTCTCTCCGTCGCATCAAGGATGGCGTGAAGGAGGTGAATGCCGGCTACGAGTGTGGCGTGGGCGTAAGTCGCTTCACGCATTGGCAGGAGGGGGACCGACTGGAAGCCTTCTCCATGGTCATGGTGAAGCGCACGTTGAATGTTTGAGGTGGATGTTCTTCAGTGTCGGAGCCCCTTCTGCGACGTGCTGTCTCCGGTCTGTCCAGGGTTGGCCTCCGGTTTTCGGGGGCGGTCCTTCCAGAGCAGGTAGCCAAACAGCACCACGGCGCCCACTTGGATCAGCACATCATTCGGACGCACCGCTTCTCCGCCGACAAGCCGCAACACCATGATCACCAGTCCCAAGGCCGCCGAGGCCTCGAACGCAATCCACAGCGCCCGCCGCAGGCTCTGCCATGGAGTCCTTACCTCTTGTTGAAGCTTGGCTTGGAGTTGAGGATCCAGAGGAGGGGGCGATTGAGGAGCCATGGGTAATTCGGGCTACCGCTAAATTAGGATTTCATGGTTAGCCGCTGTAGCTCAGTTGGTAGAGCAACGCTTTCGTAAAGCGTGGGTCGTCGGTTCAAGTCCGGTCAGCGGCTTCAGGGCGCAGTGACCAGGAATTGTGTTCCTGGTCACTGTTTTAAGATGGGCGTGCTGTTGTTTCCGCTCCGAGGCGCAATGGTTCGGATCAGTTGGTCTCTCTCTGGTGATCGAAACCACGAAACCGTGGCTTTCCATGAGGCACGGCACCGCCGCCGTGAATTGGAGGCTCAAGGTGCAGTTGTCTACTGGAGTGAAAGGGTCCACCAGCCTCATCCTTGCTAACGGATATGGCCATCCGTTGAGGAACAGCCAGGTCCTAGGATCTGAGTAAGCCCAACAAAACCTCCAGACCATCGGCAGGTGGCGTCATGGTGTCTCGCCTGGTCAAGGCCAGGGCAATACCCTTTTCCTCGTAGGAGGCTTCGTTGCAAAACACGGGCCAGACAGGTTCTTCCCCCCGGTAGGTGACGGTTTCACCGGTCTCCATGAGGAACAGCGGATCTCCCGGACACAACGCGGTCCAATCCCACCGGGGACGATCCGGATGCAGGCATGCAATCTGGCGACCGTTGCCGTCCCGTGGCCAGTCCAGGCTGCCCAGATGACGGTGAACCACCATGGTCTCCGGCAGCTTGGCCTTGCCAGTCAGGCAGTCCCCCAGCACTGCCAACACACCTTCCAGACAAGCAACTGTTTTCCGGACAGTCCGCATGTCCACAATTCCCTGTGCCACCGGACCCACCTCCAGCACCAAGCCGCAGGGCCAACGCCGCACCAGAAAACCACACTCCTCAGGATGATCTTCGTTGATCCGGAAGAGATAGACCGGCATACCAACGGCCTGATGCACCAGCGCTGCCAAGGCAAGATCCGCAGGGCGTTCTCCGACAGTCACCACCGATGAGCCCATGGCTGCCGTAGTGGTGTGCATATCCAGCACCAGGCCGTGGGGATCCTTGCCGCTGGGCCCGTAAGTGTCCACCAACTCCCGGGCGCGGATCACCTCGCGGATGGTACAACTCCGATCCCTCAATAGCGCTTCCGTGAAACAGCGGTTCAGGTCCCGATCCATGTAGCGGCGATTGGCCCCATAGGCTTCAGGATTGCCGATGCAGGTGGTGGTGGGCAGGGGGGAGGCCAGCAGCGCAGGTTGGGCCTTGCGACACTGCAAGATCCAGGGTGCTGTGCGCTCATTGCCGTGGGTACCCCCCACCAGCAACAAACGACCGTATTGATGGTCCATGGTTGTCCGTCTCGGAGGCATCGGTCCCGCTCAACAGTCTGAATCGGACGGCTTCATTGCCCAACGCCCAACACCTTGAGCTCGCCCAGAACATTGCTGAGCACCTGCTTGGCATCTCCAAAGAGCATGGACGTATTGGGACGCTCAAAGAGATCGTTTTTGATGCCGGAGTAGCCGGCGCCCATGCTCCGTTTCACCACGAATACGGTCCGCGCCTCCTGCACATCCAGCACAGGCATCCCGTAGAGCGGCGAATCAGGGTCGGTTTTGGCTTGGGGGTTCACCACGTCATTGGCTCCCAACACCAGCACCACATCCGTTGCGGGGAATTCGGAGTTGATGACGTCCATCTCCTTGAGTTGCTCGTAAGGCACGTCGGCCTCCGCCAGTAGCACGTTCATGTGACCCGGCATGCGCCCAGCCACGGGATGAATGGCATAGGTGACCGCTACCCCATGCTTTTCCAGGAGGCGGGCCACCTCCCGCAGGGTGTGTTGAGCCTGAGCCACGGCGATGCCATAGCCGGGAACAACCACGACCCGCTCCGCAGCCTCCAAGGTCAAGGCACACTCCTCGGCTGAGCAGGAGATGATGTTGGTGTATTCGCTGTGCTCTTTGCTGCCAGCGGATGCTACGCCCAGCGCGCCCCCAAAGAGCACAGCGGTCAAGCTGCGGTTCATGCCGGCGCACATCACCTGGGTGAGGATCAAACCCGCGGCGCCCACCATGGCCCCGGCCACAATCAACAGCCGTTGCCCTACAACGAAGCCGGCCGCTGCCGCCGCAACACCCGAATAGGAATTCAGGAGCGAGATCACCACGGGCATGTCGGCGCCGCCAATGGGGAGCGTCAGGCCAATGCCTAGCAAGCTGGCACCGATCACCAGAGGCCACAGTGCATCACTGGAACCAACCACCGTCAGCACAGCGGCCATAAGCACCCCGGTGGCCAGGGCAATGTTGCACCCGTGGCGCCATCGGCGCATCATCCAGCCGGGTGTGGTCAACCATCCCTGCAACTTGCCCATGGCCACCACCGAGCCGGTGCAGGTGATGGCGCCCACCACAACGGACAAGCCAACGGAGATCAGCACCAGCAGGCTCGGGGTAAGGCCCTCCCCCTTGGCGGCCAACATCACGCCCAGAGCCACCAAGAGGGAAGAGAGGCCTCCACAGCCGTTGAAGAGTGCCACGGTTTCCGGCATGGCGGTCATGGGAACCAGCCGGGCGGTGAGCGCTCCCAGCACCCCACCCACGGCAGTGCCCCCCGCAATCCAGATCCAGGTCACTGCCGTGGGGTGGGCATTGATCAGCAGACCAACCACAGCCAGGCCCATGGCGCTGGCGGCCAACCGGTTGGCGGCACGGGCGGAGCGGATTTTCGACAAACCCTTGATACCAAGTGCCAGCAGGGCCACAGCCAGCAGATCCAGTCCTCCCTGGAGCACCTCGGCAGAACTCATCGACTCCCTCCGGAGCGTTTGCGGCCGCTACGAAACATGGCCAGCATCCGATCGGTCACCAAGAAGCCACCCACCACGTTGAAGAGGGCAAATCCCAGGGAAACCGAGCCCAGGCTCAACAGGAGGCTGTCCTCTCCGGCCCTGGTGATCAAGGTGAGGGCCGCCAGCATGGTGATGCCGCTGATGGCGTTGGCGCCGGACATGAGAGGGGTGTGCAAAGTGGGTGGCACCTTGCCAATCAATTCAAGCCCCAGCAGGCTGCCCAAGAGGAGAACCCAGAGCTGTTCCTGAAAACCGTCCATTACACAGATTCGGAAGCGTTGACGACGTCGTCACGGTGACAATGACCGTTATGGGTGAGCAGACAATCCTTGAGCAAAGGATCCCGGGGATCCAACTGCAACACCCCATCTTGTAAATACTGCTCCAGCAGCGCAGCCAGGTTGCGCCCATAGAGGGAACTGGCGTGATAGGGAACTGTGCAGGGGAGGTTACTCGCGCCAATGAGTCTGACTCCCTTGCGGTTGATGGTTTGACCCGGCACGGTTGCGGCGCAATTGCCCCCATCATTGACGGCCAGGTCCACCACCACGGCCCCGGGTCGCATGCGATCCAGCATGGCTTCGCTGATGAGGCGGGGAGCACGGCGACCCGGCACCTGGGCTGTACAGATGACCACATCGGCCAAGGCCAACTGATCGGAGAGCTGCTGACGTTGAGCCGCAAGAAAGTCTTCGGAAGCCTGCTTGGCGTAGCCATTGGCCTCGGCAGGTCGCTCCGCCACCCGGGGCGGGCCAATGAAACGGCCCCCCAAAGACTCCACCTGTTCCTTCACGGCGGATCGAATGTCCGAGACATGGACCACAGCCCCCAGCCGCCGCGCTGTGGCCACAGCCTGTAATCCAGCTACCCCTGCCCCGAGGATCAGGACCCGGGCCGGCTGCACGGTTCCTGCAGCAGTCATCAGCATGGGGAAGTAGCGATCCAGCGCGGCAGCCGCCAGGAGAACCGCCTTGTAGCCGGCAATGTTGGCTTGTGAGGACAGGGCATCCATGGCTTGCGCCCGGCTGATGCGCGGCAGCAACTCAAGGCTCAGGGACGACAACTTGCGGCGGTTCAACTGGTTCACCAGGGCCTGATTGCCGTAAGGCGCCAGCAGACCAATCACAATACTGCCTGTGGCCATGGTCTCCAGGCGGCCGGCATCCGGCGCCCCAACACAGAGGGCCACATGGCAGTGCCCCCAACCATCCTTCACCAATTCTGCACCTGCCTGGCGATAGTCCTGATCGCTGAACCCGGAGGCCTGGCCAGCTCCGGACTCCACAAGCACGACGCAGCCCTTGCCGACAAGGCGACGCGTTGTTTCCGGACTGCCTGCTACGCGGGGCTCGTCTGGTCGCCCTTCACGGGGAATCAGCACCGTGCAGGAAGAACCCGTTGACTGAAGCGGCACGAAACCGACACACAAAACAGCAAAATAGACAGACTGTGCTCGGATGGCCACCAACTGGTCTTCCCTTACCACCCATGCCCATTCCTCCAGCGGTGGTCTCCGTCAGTCGTCAGCTTTGGCGTTGCCAGTGGCTGGTGCTGATGAACGGCCTCGCTCCAGCGGATGAGAGAGGCAGCTTCCGCCGCCGCCCCAGTGATTTTCGCGGGAAGCTGCTGGGCAGTGGCCATGATCAAGGGACTCCGCGCCACGTGCTGATTATCGGACAAAGCTGCCCCTGGGCACACCGCACCTGGCTGGTGCATCAACTCAAGGATCTGGCGACTGTCCTTGATATTGCTGTGGTTCAGCCCAATCCCGCCACGGGTCGCTGGGTGTTTGGCGAACCCTTTGAAGGATGCCGGCAGTTGTGGCAGCTCTACAGGTACTCCGGTGCCGGCCCCGATGCACGCGCCACCGTCCCTGTCCTATGGGACCGCCATGAGGGGCGGATCATCAACAATGAAAGTGCCGACATCATCGAACAACTGGATACCCTTCCCCCGGGACCCAATGCAGTCACCACCACACTCCGACCGTCCGTACTGATTCCATCCGTCCGGACCTGGTCCGAATGGCTTCAGAACGACGTCAACGACGGGGTGTATCGCTGTGGATTTGCCCGCACACAGGAGGCCTATCAGCGTGCGTTGGATGATGTATTTGCCGGGCTGGACGCTGTGGAGCAAGCCCTGGCAGATGGGCGCCCTTGGATCTGCGGGGAATCGTTGACCATGGTGGATGTGCGCCTCTTTCCCACCATGGCCCGCTGGGAGGCGGCCTATCAGGATCTTTTCGGCTGCGGGCTACGCCCCCTGTGGAGTTTTCCATTCCTCTGGGCATGGCGGCGTCGCTTCTACCAACTGCCAAACGTGGCGGCAACCTGCCCAAGCGAAACCTGGCGTCAAGACTACTTTGGCAGCCTCTTCCCCTTGAACCCCTCAGGCATTGTTCCCAAGGCGCCGTCACTCGACAGCCTGCTAGACTTGAGTTCTCCCAACTCCTGATGAACACCCCCAGTCCGGACAAGATCGGCACAACGGACCAGAGCGTAGACCAGCTCCACCAGGGGATGTTCGGGACCTACCTCATCACGGACGCTGACCGACGAGAGGTGACGGCCTACCGGGTTTCCGTGCTCACGCTGGCTGTGGCGCAACTGGGCTTCCTGGTGCAATGGGCTTGGGCTGGATCCACCTGGATTGGCCCATGGCTTGTGCTCATGGCCGTTGCCTTGGGACTGGCGCTGCACTGGATCCACATTTACCTGCGCCCACTCCACCAGGCACTGCGGCTGCTCTGGCTGTTGGGAGTCGGTGGTGGGATCGCTCTGGTCTATCAGGCAGGACCCACCCAAATGGGGAACGCCCTCCTGGCGCAACCCCTCTGGATCATGGCCATTGGTCCCTACTTCGCTGCATTGACCGGATTAGGCTTTAAGGAATTCTTCTGTTTTCACCGCCTCGAAGCTGTAGGTGTGACCGCATTGGTGCCGCTTTTGCTGATGCTGGCCCTGTTGGGCGTGGTTCCCCTGGAGAAGCAAGGCCCGTTGTGGTTTCTGGAGGCGGTGCTACTGCTGGTCATGGCTGTGGGAAAGTTCCGGCTGGATCCCGCCGCCGATATCGGCGATAAGAGCGTGTTTCAGGAGTTGGAGCAGCGACGCCGCACCGTGCGTTGAACCCAACCTGTTGCCGACCTAGGATGGCAGGAATCAACGCCCCACGGTCGAGATGGATTGGCCACACGTTCACAGCATGTCCCTTGACCAACTCACCGAGGTGTTGATGGACATCAGCGAGGGTGAGGCCTGGATTCGCTTCAAACCCAAGCAGACCGTCAAGGTTTTGGGATCCGAGGCGGCGGATGCGATTGAAACCATGCTGGGTGAAGCCGGCCGCCGTAACAAGGCGCCCTATGAGCTGGGGACGAGGGTTCCACTGCGGGAGTTCAGGCTGGTAGTCTGCCGTGCCATTGCCGAATCCCTGCTCAATCAACAGACCGGCAACTCCGACGATGGGTGAGCGTTACGGATTCCCGTAGGTCCCTGGGGAAAAGAATTCGGATTTCCTTCCCGAACAGCATGATCCAATTGGGGTGTTCATCACTAACCTTCAAAAGACTTCGCTGGTAAGCCAACCATGAAAACCATCGACGACCATATCCGCAAGGACGAGAACGAAGTGCTCAAGGCCAAGGCCGAGGGCAAAGATGGCAAAGTCAGACACCTGGAGGGGGAGCTCCGTGATCTGAAGGAGTACAAGCAGCACCATCCGGACGATTCCCACGACCCCTCGCCCCTTGAGGTCTACTGCGACAGCAACCCTGAGGCCCCGGAGTGCCGGATCTATGAAGACTGATCCAGAACGGGAACCCCACTGAGCGCCGGCTTCTACCCAAGCCTATGCCCCTGTTAGGGGTTTTTCGTGCCTTCCACGAGGGTGGAATTCGATCCATGCCCGTGGTGCGCTCACCATCCGCGGAGTGGAGGGAGTTGCTCCACAGGGCTGATCATTCGGGCAACTGCGCTGGCGGGGTCACTGTGGATCCGTACTACATTGCACAACTATGGTGCTTGTGGTACCTGGTGAACGATTTTGCCGGCAAAAACAACTGACCCAACGAGCGCCTTGCCTATGGTTATTCATGAACGCCAAGTCGTTGGCCTTCGAGGGGTCTGGAAGGTCTTTGGACGGCAGCCTGAAGAGGCTCTTCAGGCCATCCAGCAGGACAACCTGCAGAAGTCCGACGTGTTGGAGCGGTTTGGAGCCGTCATTGCGGTGCGGGATGTGAGCTTTACCGTGGAGAGGGGGGAGATCTTTTGCGTTATGGGTCTGTCCGGGTCAGGTAAGTCCACCCTGGTCCGTCACATCAACCGCCTGATTCAGCCCACCCATGGGCAGATCCTGGTCAACGGTCAGGACATCGGCGCCCTCTCGGCAGATGAGCTCCGTGCTTTGCGGGCCAACCAGATCGGTATGGTGTTTCAGAATATGGCATTGCTGCCGCACCGCAGTGTACGTGATAACATTGCGTTTGCCTTGGAGTTGCGCAACACTGACCCCTTTACACGCCATCAGTTGGCGGACAAGTTGCTCGAGACCGTAGGCCTGCAGGGCTATGGTGATTCAATGCCGAGTAAGCTTTCAGGTGGCATGCAGCAACGTGTCGGACTTGCCAGAGCTTTGGCAGCAGACCCGGGAATTTTGCTCATGGACGAGCCATTCTCTGCTCTGGATCCCTTGATTCGTCGTAGTCTACAAGATGAGTTCCTGGCACTCTCCCGGACAATGAACAAGACCACGATTTTCATAACCCATGATCTGGATGAAGCCATGAGGATGGGATCTCGCATCGGGATTATGAGAGACGGTGAAATGGTTCAGATCGGCACACCGGAGGACATCATTATCCATCCAAAGGATGACTACGTGGCTGACTTTGTTCAAGGTCTATCGCGCCTGAAGCTGGTCTTTGCTCACAGGATCATGGAACGACCAGAGACCTATGACCAAGCCTATGGCGACCTTGCCGAGATGGACACATGGCCTCAGGCTCATCCAGAGGCCGACCTTGATTCTCTTGTGAGTTTGATCATCGGACAACAATGCCCCATTGCCATCCGAGCGGATGGAAAGCTGGCTGGCATTGTCACCAAGGACGCTCTGCTGAAGGGTATTCAGGGGCAATCATCATGACAACGCACACACCCGGCAGAGGAGAAACACTGCCGCCGGAAATTTCAAAAGACAACAGCGACTTCGCCTCCTTCAAGGAATTTGCCGGTCATAGAGGGGACTACTACGGCCAAACGTTCCTTCGCATTCAGCAGGCCAAGCTACCCAGGTTCCACCTGAACACGTCTGCTTTGTCAGGGGGCTTTCTGTGGGCCTCCCTGCGGGGGAACTGGCTCCTGTTCTGGATTGGCTTTGCCACTGACATGGCTGCTGCAGTCAACTTTGCGCTTGTCCGCAAGTATGATCTGGCTGTGGTCCAAGCCGCCGCTGACGGCAAGGATTTTCTGGTCCAGCGCTACGACGGCTGGAGTGATGCCCATCTACAGGCCGCGCTAATCCTGTTTTTTTCCGGTCGGCTGCTGCTGGGATGGTTAGCGGATCGCTTGTACTACCACCACTACGCCCGATGGCGCGTCAACCGCTCTTTGCCCTCGGGTCAAGCAATCAGGCGGTTGGGGATCGGGATGCTGGCGGTCTTGTTCGTTGCACCCTTGACAATCTACCGCGCCTCCCAGTTTGCCCCCGACCAGCGAAGCTGCATCAAGCTTGCCCACACGATTCAGGATGGTGGACAGGTTCCCCTGAAAGACCGATTCGACTGCTGGACCATCTCCGAATTCCCCACCCTCGTCTGGCTTCAACGTCCACCCCAGTACACTTTTCCACGCAACGATGACGGTACCCGGAGCATCGTTGTCAAGGAGCCCTCCAGCCGGCGGCCGGTCAATCTGAACAATTGGCTGTCCGAGCACATCGACCAGAGAATCGGCTACATGAAGGCTTTCTACGGATGGCTGTTTGACGGCGTGACCCATTGGATTCGAGTCCTGCTCAACGCGGTGGAGGCAGTCTTTGTGGGAACACCGTGGATTGTCACGTCTCTCATGATCATCATGGCCGCAGTGAAGCTGGCTGGCTCCCGGATGGGCGTCTTCACTGCTGCGGTGCTGCTCTATCTGGCGCTCTTCGGCTTCTGGCAAACCGCCATGAGCACCATCTCCCTAACAGTGGCCGCAACGGTCATCTGTGTGGTTGCCGGCCTACCTCTTGGAATTTGGGTGGCCAAATCCAAGGTGGGCGCTGCCGTGGTCACCCCCATGCTGGACATCATGCAGACCATTCCGTCATTCGTCTACCTCTTGCCAGCCGTTGCGTTTTTCTCCGTTGGCAAGCCGCCGGGGATTCTGGCAACTATCATCTTTGCCATGCCGCCGATGGTGCGCCTGACCGCACTGGGGATTCAACACGTGCCAGCCAGCACCAAGGAAGCCGCCCTTGCCTTTGGCGCCAGCCCGAGCCAACTCTTGTTGAAAGTGGAACTCCCCCTGGCCCTCCCTTCCATCATGGCCGGGGTGAACCAGGTAGTGATGCTCAGTCTCTCCATGGTGGTCATTGCCGCCATCATCGGCGCTGGCGGGATGGGCTTCATCGTGGTGGATGCCCTGGCCCGAACCCAGGTCGGCCGTGGCATCCTTGCCGGCATTGGCATTGCCCTCATTGCCATGATGATCGACCGGGTCGTTCAGAAAGTCAACCGGATGTAACGGCAACCTCCAGCCTCGACTTTGCTCTGCTACATTTCTTTTTAGAACCTATCTGGGGAAAATCCGATGAGACGCTTTGGACCGAGCTTGCTTGCTGCTGCTTTCCTCTCCGTCACGGGACTTCATGTCCAAGCTCATGCCCAGGAGAAAGTCACCATCTCCGATTGCCCTCGGGTCAAGCAATCAGGCGGTTGGGGATCGGGATGCTGGCGGTCTTGTTCGTTGCACCCTTGACAATCTACCGCGCCTCCCAGTTTGCCCCCGACCAGCGAAGCTGCATCAAGCTTGCCCACACGATTCAGGATGGTGGACAGGTTCCCCTGAAAGACCGATTCGACTGCTGGACCATCTCCGAATTCCCCACCCTCGTCTGGCTTCAACGTCCACCCCAGTACACTTTTCCACGCAACGATGACGGTACCCGGAGCATCGTTGTCAAGGAGCCCTCCAGCCGGCGGCCGGTCAATCTGAACAATTGGCTGTCCGAGCACATCGACCAGAGAATCGGCTACATGAAGGCTTTCTACGGATGGCTGTTTGACGGCGTGACCCATTGGATTCGAGTCCTGCTCAACGCGGTGGAGGCAGTCTTTGTGGGAACACCGTGGATTGTCACGTCTCTCATGATCATCATGGCCGCAGTGAAGCTGGCTGGCTCCCGGATGGGCGTCTTCACTGCTGCGGTGCTGCTCTATCTGGCGCTCTTCGGCTTCTGGCAAACCGCCATGAGCACCATCTCCCTAACAGTGGCCGCAACGGTCATCTGTGTGGTTGCCGGCCTACCTCTTGGAATTTGGGTGGCCAAATCCAAGGTGGGCGCTGCCGTGGTCACCCCCATGCTGGACATCATGCAGACCATTCCGTCATTCGTCTACCTCTTGCCAGCCGTTGCGTTTTTCTCCGTTGGCAAGCCGCCGGGGATTCTGGCAACTATCATCTTTGCCATGCCGCCGATGGTGCGCCTGACCGCACTGGGGATTCAACACGTGCCAGCCAGCACCAAGGAAGCCGCCCTTGCCTTTGGCGCCAGCCCGAGCCAACTCTTGTTGAAAGTGGAACTCCCCCTGGCCCTCCCTTCCATCATGGCCGGGGTGAACCAGGTAGTGATGCTCAGTCTCTCCATGGTGGTCATTGCCGCCATCATCGGCGCTGGCGGGATGGGCTTCATCGTGGTGGATGCCCTGGCCCGAACCCAGGTCGGCCGTGGCATCCTTGCCGGCATTGGCATTGCCCTCATTGCCATGATGATCGACCGGGTCGTTCAGAAAGTCAACCGGATGTAACGGCAACCTCCAGCCTCGACTTTGCTCTGCTACATTTCTTTGTAGAACCTATCTCGGGAAAATCCGATGAGACGCTTTGGACCGAGCTTGCTTGCTGCTGCTTTCCTCTCCGTCACGGGACTTCATGTCCAAGCTCATGCCCAGGAGAAAGTCACCATCTCCGATTTGAATTGGACAGGAGCAAAGGCCATTGCCCACGTGATCAAGGCGGTGATTGAAGGTCCACTGGATTCCGAGGCGGAGATTATCCCGGGGCTGAGCGATTTTGCGATTATTGCAGAAGGGATGGACAAGGGTGACGGCTCGATTGACGTCTTCACCGATACCTGGCTGCCCAACCACCAGGACATCTGGGATAAGTTTATTGTAGAGTCGCGAACCATTGCCCACAACGAGCCCTATCGGGTTACCCAGGCAACGTTTGTTCCTCACTACATGGCTGATCGGATCCAGTCGTTTGACGATCTGGCCAAGCCTGAAATTGCCGCCCTGTTCGACAAGGACGGCAACGGCAAAGGCGAGTATTGGGCAGGCGATGCCAATTGGGGTTCAACTAAGCTTGTGCAGATCAAATTCGAGAGCTATGGTCTCAGCGAGCTGTGGGAGCCCAAGATTTATTCCGATGCAACCTTCAGGGCGCAGTTCAAGGCTGCAATTGTTGCTGAAGAGCCTATTCTTTTCTACTACTGGACGCCAGAATGGATCCCCGCAGCGTATGATCTGGTCCCCCTGGAAGAGCCGGACCGTACGGAGGGCTGTGAAGATCTTAAACTAGGTCAGGAGGATTGGTTGGAAGCATCCACCTTCACCTGTAAGTACGATGATGCAAGAGCTTATGTAGCCTATTCCAAATCCCTTGAACAGCGGAATCCCGTTGTAGCAAAGTTTTTGTCGCAAATCAAACTGGATGCTGATGTGATCAATGAATGGATCCTCAAAATTGGACGTGATAACGAGGATCCCCAAGATGTTGCCGAGGCCTGGATTCAGGCAAATCCGGACACGGTAAATGAATGGATTCGTTAAGAGCTTGAAGAAAAAGCCTCCAAGCGTCGGACTGAGTTGGCGGCACAAGGATTGTTGAGAGGGCATCAAGAGGGGACGATTTCCCTGTTCTCCTAATGTCTCGATATGAGGAACGGATTGGGATTCATGCACATAACTCCATCAAAGCGGAGCCAGCGCCAATTTCACGGATCGTAGGAGTCTCCAACGAGAACGCTCCTCCCCGTGCAGCAGCCCCAATCCCTGAGGCCGGAACGTTAAAAGCTGTGTTCACATCGGCATTCGCCTCGTGTCCGCAGCCTGTGCATTCGAATTGCGACGGTGACCCCGGTCCTGTCGTT
>MWLD01000035.1:18956-26895 GCA_002018045.1 Candidatus Synechococcus spongiarum LMB bulk15M | reverse complement strand
TCCGCTGGCCCTGCTCATGGAGATGATGCAGGAACAACCGGTTGGCATCGGGGTTGTGGGTATCCGGCGCCACAGGTAGGGCACCAGCCTCATCCACGCCCAACTCCCCTTCCAGAGCAGGAGTGATCACCACCAATTCCGGATCCATGTCTTCCTCATAGCTCCAGGTGCGGCGCACCTGGGGAGGAAGCATCCCGGTTTGCACCGTGACACCCTGCTCCGTGGCATTGCTGATCCGCCGCTGGGCCAACTGGTCCAGGAGCTGCTGCCGCGTTCGGCCCCGCAACTGAAACAGGACAAAGGGATCTTCACTGAAGCGGTCCCCCATCAAGTAGTAGACAGCAATGATGTGTTTACAGGGATTGGCCTTATCCGGGCAACTGCATTCACTGCGCACTTCCCGGAGTTCCCAGGGGAAAAGAGAGCGGCCACTGGCGGCAAAAGCCCGTTCAATGTCCTGGGGCATAACCCCGGCCAACAGTTGAGCCGTCCAGCGGGCTTTCCGGGACAGGGCATCCAGCACGTAGTCCCAGTCCTCGTTGCTGAGGGTGTCCAACCAGAGCTTCACCTTATAGGGATCCTTACCGGTGCCTTGCACCCGAGCATGCACCCGGCGGCCCTCGAAGCGAATGGACAGCACATGACCTTCATGCATGTAGTCCCAGGCCCGCTCCAACCGCTTCTTGTAGCGATAGGAATGAATCAGATCCATCCACTGGGCCACCCACCAGGGCTGCTCTGCCATGGCGTCCTGACCGGCGCTGGTGTTGAGGATGTTCATTGCAGGCTGACCAGATCCTTGATGTCATCGATCGCCAGGCCAGCCAGCCAGTCCTCTCCGCCACCAATGACGTCTTCCGCCATCCGGGCTTTTTCGCGAATCATGCGGTCCACGTTTTCCTCCAGGCTGCCGCTGGTGATGAATTTATGCACCATGACCCGATTGGTCTGGCCAATGCGATAGGCACGGTCCGTGGCCTGGTTTTCCACGGCAGGGTTCCACCAGCGATCAATATGGATCACGTGGCTGGCGCGGGTCAAGTTCAGACCAAGGCCGCCGGCTTTGAGAGACAGGAGAAATAGCTGTGGGCCACGGGGATCCTGCTGGAAGCGATCCACCATGCCCTGACGCTCCGACTTGGAACTTCCCCCGTGGAGGAAGGGAAATTCCCCCTGGAAGCGCTGCTCCAGGTATTGCTTGAGGAGATGACCCCAGCGGGCAAATTGGGTGAACAGGAGTGCCCGATCCCCAACAGCCATGAGCTCGTCCAGAATCTCCTCCAGTCGCTGCAGCTTGGCGGAGCGGCGCCCGAAGTCCCCACTCACCTCCTGCTCCTGGAGCACCAGCGCGGGGTGGTTGCAGATTTGCTTGAGCTTGGTGAGCAGACCCAGCACCCGACCATGGCGTTCACCGAGGGGGGCACGGGCGACGGCCTCCAGGGTTTCGTCCACTGTCTTGCTGTAGAGCCGCCTTTGCTCATCAGAGAGTCCACACCACTCGTTGAGTTCAATTTTCTCAGGCAGGTCGCTGATGATGGATTGGTCGGTTTTGAGTCGTCGGAGGATGAATGGACCAACACGACGGCGCAAATCCCGCAGGGAGGACATATCGCCATACCGTTCAATGGGCAGGCGGTAGCGTTGGCGGAAGAATCCTTCCTCCCCAAGCACCCGCGGGTTGAGGAAATTCATCAGGGGCCAGATCTCGCTCACACGGTTTTCCACCGGCGTTCCCGTCAGGGCGATGCAGAAGCAGGACTTCTGGCCCACGCGCGACAACTCCCGTGCGGCAGCAGACTGCTTGGAGGTGGAGTTCTTAATGGCCTGGGCTTCGTCAATCACCACCCCCTGCCATCCATAGCTGCCGAGAATGTCCAGGTCCCGCTGCAGCAGACCATAGCTGGTGAGCACCAGGTTCACACCACGGAGGGCGGAAGCCAGCTCCACGGCTGTGCCGGGGCGGCGGCTGCCGTAATGTTCAATCACACGTAGTTCAGGGGTGAAATGCCGGGCCTCACGGTGCCAGTTGGTCATCACCGAAGTGGGGCAAACGAGCAATACCGGCCGCTTGAGTTCCTTTTGCACCTTCAGATACTGAAGGAAGGCCAGCAGTTGAATGGTTTTGCCCAGGCCCATGTCATCTGCTAGGCAGGCCCCCTGACCAAAGCGATAGAGGAAGGCCAACCAGCCCAGTCCCCGCTCCTGGTAAGGGCGCAACTGGCCGCAAAACCCTTCAGGTGCGGGCAGGGGATCGGGTTGCTTGTGGTGGTGGTACTGCTCCAGAACCTGCTGCAAGCGTGGTCCCGCCTCAAAGCGATGCACCGGCAGTCGCTGCAGAGTTTCCAGGTTGTTACCGGTCAGTCGCAGAGCGTCTTCCAGGCTGAGACGTGGTTCCTCCAGACAGAACGTTTCGGCTGCCTTGATGTCCCCAGGGCGCAGTTCAACCCATTGCCCCCCGTGGTTCACCAGAGGACTCTTCTGGGCGCTCAGCCGCTCCAGTTGATTGAGGGTGATGGGCTGGCCACCGATCATGAGGGTCCAGCGCCATTGCAGAGATTCTCCCAAGCTGAAGCCTCGGGACTCCGGTGGTAGATCCGCCTGGATGGACAGACCCATGCGTCCCGCAAGGCCACCGCTGAGGGTGGCAGGGAGCTTGACGCCAACCCCCAAATCCCGCAACCGACGACTGGCAGTACGCACCAGAACAAAGGCTTCCGCCGGCGTCAAGTCCATGCTCGATGGGGTGGCGCCCTCAAGCCCCCGTTCAAGCGGTTCAAAGGCTGACAGAGCTCGACCCAGGCCCTCCAGCAGCAACTGGCTGGGCTTTTCCACCGGGATTTCACCAATATGGACGGCATTGTCACCAGCGGCCCAAATGGCCTCGGCATCCAGCCAGAGGGTGGGATCAATGGCAGCTTGGAGACCAAAGCGCAGTGGCCAGTGGTTGTTCTCCTGCTCCTCCCCTTGCCGTGTTGCCGGGGCTTGCAGCTCCAGACAAGCCCGTGCTGGCGCCAACTGGCCAGTGACCCCTTGGCGCCAGTGATTGGTGGCCACCTGTAGGCGCTCCACACCATCCGCATCGCCGTTCAGCGAACCCTCCACGGAAGCGAGGGCCTGCTGCCAACTGTCCAGCAGGTCATCCAGGCCTTCCTCCAGCGGAGTAAAGGCAACCCGCATCTGGATATCCAGGAGGGCGGCAACGATGCCAGCCACCTGCAGGCGCTGCTGCTCGGGGCGGCGGCAGGCCAGAGTGTTCAGCGGATCATGACCCGAGAGCAGTACCTGGGGCATGTGCAGCGCCATGGTTTCCAGGCGGTAACGGTCGTCCTCACGATTCAGCAGCGGTTGCCAGCGGGCGTGGCATTGATCCCCTGTGGCCTCCACCACAGGCAGCCAGCGGCCCCGAGCCATCAGGCTGAGACACCAGCGCTGCAGATGGGCCAGCCAACGCAACTCGCTCCCCAGATCCGGGTGCTCACCACTGAGTGGCAGTCCATTGAGCCAGTTGGGCAGATCAGCGATGGCCAGCTTCAGTCCTTCGATGCGCCAAGGCCACCACTGACACTGCTCGGAGACCGCCTCAGGGATCGCTTCCCCGGCAAGCAAGGGAAGCCCACTCCATATCTCCCACTCACTACCGCTGCCCCTGGAGCGACCTCGCCGTCGTCGAGAGCGGCGCAGATCCCGACTCGGCAAGCTCAGCAGACGATGCACAGGCTTCAAAGGAGCCTGTGGCAAGCGTTGCCGATTGCTCAAGCAACGGTGTAAGTCCTGGCGGGGAAGGGCAAAGGGATGCACCAGCGGTTGATCCACAGGTGTCTGTCGATCCGCCAGGCACCAGTCATCAGCCCACAGCACCAGACCGTCGCCATCCCATAGGGCGTGCAGAAGGCTCATAGACCCTTTTGGTCGAAAAGCATGAGACGTGGCACACTCCGACCTTGTCTGAGGTTGGTCAGTCGTGCTCCTTCTTTAACTTGCCAGATCATGGCCCGCCATGACCAGTGCCTCGGGACTGCGCGATCATTCTCTTTCATTATGCTTCTCCACCATGAAGGCGTCTACATCCCCGATCACCGTGACGTCGGCACAACAGCCGCCCCGTAGTGGTGCGGCCATCCGCCTCGCCTTCCTGGATTTCTATACAGCCCGTGGCCACCGCCTGGTGCCCAGCGCCTCCCTGGTGCCGGATGACCCCACCGTCCTGCTCACCATTGCGGGAATGCTTCCCTTCAAGCCGGTGTTTCTTGGACAGAAACAGCGTCCCGCCAATCGAGCCACCAGTGTCCAGAAGTGCATTCGCACCAACGACATCGAGAACGTGGGGCGCACGGCACGGCATCACACGTTCTTCGAGATGCTGGGCAATTTCTCCTTCGGAGACTACTTCAAGGAACAGGCCATTTGCTGGGCTTGGGAACTGAGCACAGAGGTGTTCGGCCTGGACCCTCAGCGCTTGGTGGCGAGTGTGTTCCGCGAGGACGAGGAAGCCACCGCCATCTGGACAGGGACGGTGGGCCTGGACCCCCATCGGGTTGTGCCCATGGGTGAAGCCGAAAACTTCTGGAGTGCTGGCCCTACGGGTCCCTGCGGTCCCTGCTCGGAGCTGTACTACGACCTGCAGCCCGAGAAGGGCGATGAGGACATCAATCTGGAGGACGACGAGCGCTTCATAGAGTTTTACAACCTGGTGTTTATGGAGTCCAACCGGAATGCCGACGGCATTCTGACCCCTCTGGCCAATAAGAACATTGATACTGGCATGGGTCTGGAGCGCATGGCCAGGATCCTGCAAGGCAAGCCCGACAACTATGAAACCGACCTCATCTATCCCCTGATGGCTGCTGTTGCTCAGCGGTCACCCCTGGAGAACTACTTTGCCGCCAGCCCGGATCAGCAAACCTCCCTCAAAATTATTGCCGACCACAGCCGTGCAGTGACCCACCTGGTTGCCGATGGGGTCACCAGTTCCAACCTGGGGCGCGGTTACGTGCTGCGGCGCCTCATCCGCCGTGCGGTCCGCCATGGGCACCTCATTGGCATCCGTGAACCGTTTTTGGAGCCCTTGGTGGATGTGGTCGTTCAACTGATGGCATCAGCCTATCCCCGGTTGCGGCAACGGGAGGACGTCGTCAAGCGGGAACTCCAACAGGAGGAGTTGCGCTTCCTCGACACCTTGGGGCGGGGCGAAAAGCGCCTCGGCGAAATCTTGATGACGCGGCCAGAGCAGATTAGTGGTGACCAGGCGTTCGAGCTGTACGACACCCACGGCTTTCCCCTGGAGCTGACCGTGGAAATTGCCTGTGAGCACGGTTTGGGTGTGGATCGGGAAGGGTTTGCCGCTGCCATGGAGACCCAACGACAGCAGGCCAGGGCGGCCGCCGTCAACGTGGATCCCGCCTGTGGCGGGGTTACGGAAAGCCTGGCCGCCAAGCTGGGAGCCACCCCCTTCACCGGCTATCAACAACTCGATGACGAGAGCGAAGTTGTAGCCCTCGTTGTCAACGGTGCGGCAGTGCAGCAGGCGCACCATGGCAATGCAACAGTGCAGGTGGGCTTGTCGCGCACCTGCTTCTATGGGGAATCCGGAGGCCAGGTGGGAGATCGAGGCGTATTGCTGAGCACGACAACGTCAGGTCAGGCCATGAAGATGATCGTTGAGGACGTGCAGAAGGTGGATGGGTTTGTTCTGCACAAGGGCCGCCTGGAATCCGGTGTGCTGAGCCTGGGAGATGTGGTCACCGCCCGGGTGGACCGTTCTTGTCGGCGGCGGGCACAAGTGCATCACACGGCCACCCATCTCCTCCACGAGGCACTCAAGCGGGTTGTGGATCCAGGCATCTCCCAGGCTGGTTCCCTGGTGGATTTCGACCGGCTCCGCTTCGACTTCAACTGCCCCCGACCAGTTACGGCCAGCGAGATGGAGCGGATGGAGTCCTTGATCAACGGGTGGATCCTGGACGCCCGGAGCCTGGATGTGAGCCGGATGTCCAGGGCGGAGGCCAAGACCCGCGGGGCTGTGGCCATGTTCGGGGAAAAGTATGGGGATGTGGTGCGGGTGGTGGATGTTCCTGGTGTGTCCATGGAACTCTGTGGTGGCACCCATGTGAACAGCACTGCTGAAATCGGCCTGGTGCGGCTGGTGGCAGAGAGTGGCGTGGCCTCGGGCGTCCGCCGCATCGAGGCAGTGGCCGGTCCGGCGGTGCTGACGTACATCAAGCCCCGAGACCAGGCCTGTCGCGAATTGGGGGAGCGTTTCAAGGCACAACCCACGGAGATCGTGGCTCGAGTAGAGGCTCTGCAGACCGAACTGAAACACGCCAGCAAAGCCCTGGCCGCCAGCAGGGAAGCCCTGGCGCTGGCCAAGGCCGTCGCCTTGATTCCACAGGCCCGATCCCATGGCGAGTTCCAACTGCTGGTGCAGCGTCTGGACGGCGTGGAGCCTGCAGCCCTGCAAACGGCTGGTCAAGCCCTGGTGGACCAGTTGGGTCCTGGTGCAGCGGTGGTGCTGGCTGGTGAATCCTCCCCGGGCAAGGTGAGCCTCGTGGCGGGATTTGGCCCCCAGGTGGTGGCCCGTGGCCTGAAGGCCGGAGCCTTGATTGGCGCCCTGGCCAAAGGGTGTGGCGGTGGTGGCGGCGGGCGCCCCAATCTGGCCCAGGCAGGCGGCCGTCAGCCGGAAAAGATCGACGCGGTTCTGACAGCCGGCCGGGCCCGGTTGGCGCAGGCCCTCGGCCAGAGCCCGCCAGCAGACCCCCCACCGCAGCGCCATACGAGCGCCAAGAGTGCCGGGAAAACGCCGTCTGCCGGATGAGGTACCGGGTGTCGATGCCTGCTTCCGGACGGTGTATTGTGTAATCGGTCACATTTCGACTCATGCTTGCGCGCCCACTCAAGTTTCTGACGGGAGTTGCTTTGCTCGCCACACTGGCTGCCTGTCAAGGGAAGACGCCCAGGATGGGCTCGGCACCGGCCACCTCGCAGGAGGACAAGACGATGATGTCCGGGGAGCAGGCCCATGATCAAACGTCCATGGGTAACCCCATCTTCAGCGGCGCCTTCCGGAAGGGGGAATTCGCTGCTGCCGGCACCTTCCACATCTACAAGGATGGAGAGACAACCAAGCTGCGCCTGAGCGAGGATTTCGCCACCAACCCCGCTGCGCCCGATCTTTATCTGGTCATTGGCAACACCGCCAACCCCATCGCAGACAAAGAACACCCCTATCCCCTGGATAACAGTGAATACGTGACCGTGGCCGAGTTGACGTCAGTCACGGGTGCTCAAGACTATGAATTGCCTGCCGACATGGACCTATCCGAGAACAACTCCGTGATCATCTGGTGCAAGCAGTTCAACGCCACAATGAGCTATGCGCCACTGCAGGCGTTGTAAACTTCTTCCTGTAGGTCATACATTTCCTCTTGACCGACTGCTCGGGGCATGCTTCAGCAAACACCTGGGCCAGGACAACTGCAAGAGAGTCACGCCAAGGCCCCAAGGATGTACCAACACCCGTATGGTCGACTTGGTGCTCGACAGGTTGGTTGGGTGCCCTGTGATTTCCATGTCGCTGTCAACGCCCCCAGGTGACCTGGCATGCCGAACTACAGTCCAGGACAGGTTGAGGCAGAGTCGGTTCCAACGTTCAACGGGGGTGCTCAAGCATGAGCCTTTGCACCTGCTCGGCGTGGTAGCTGCTGCGGGTCAGGGGCGTGCTGACCACTTGAAGAAATCCCAGAGCTTCGCCGTATTCACGAAAGCGGGCAAAGGTTTCCGGTGGAACAAAGCGGCTGACCGGCAAGTGCTTGGGGCCGGGTGACAGGTATTGGCCAATGGTGACAATGTCCACCTGCCGCTGGCGTAGATCCTCCAGCACCGCCAGCACCTCCCTGTCTTCCTCGCCCAGTCCCACCATCAGACCGGACTTGGTGTAGGTGCG
>MWLD01000035.1:16753-18762 GCA_002018045.1 Candidatus Synechococcus spongiarum LMB bulk15M | reverse complement strand
AGGGCCTTGTGGTCGCCACAGAAATCCGGCACCAACAACTCAATGGTGGTGCCGGGGCAACGCTGCCGCACTGCCATGACACAGTTGGCGAACTGTGCAGCCCCTCCGTCCGCCAGGTCATCGCGGTTCACAGAGGTAATCACCACGTGCTTGAGGTTCAGGCGCTGCACTGCCTCCGCCAGGCGCTGGGGTTCGCTGGGGTCCAGTGGACGGGGATGGCGGGCAAAGTCGATGTCGCAATAGGGGCAGGCCCGGGTGCAGTTGGGGCCCATAATCAGGAAGGTGGCTGTCCCTGCGGCAAAGCACTCGCCGATATTGGGGCAACTGGCTTCCTGGCAGACCGTGTTGAGTTGCAAGTCCGCCAGCAGATGGCTGACCGGACCCACCCGCTCCTGTAAGGGCGCCTTGACCCGAAGCCATGGGGGTTTGGCGGATGTTGCGGCTCCTGCTGCTGCAGATAACGGAGAAGGGCTCACCATGGTGGTCTGCTAAGATTGGTTCTATCGGGATGTGGCGCAGTTTGGTAGCGCACGTCGTTCGGGACGACGGGGCCGCAGGTTCAAATCCTGTCATCCCGACTTCACGGTCCTGTCCATGCCATAACCTCTGGGTGTCAGCAGCCATGAGTCCTGGCGTCGGGTTTGACGATTGCCCACCAACACCAGGGTGAGCATATCCACCATGTTGCTCTCGAGTGCCGCAAGGGTGGTGAGGGTAATGCGCTCCTCCGGCCTGGCCAACTGGCGGCAGATGGCCACCGGTGTGCTACCGGAGCGCTCTGCCAACAGGATTCTCCGGGCCTCTTGCAATTGCCGGACCCTCTCCTTGGAACGAGGATTGTAGAGGGCTACCACGAAATCTCCCAGGGCAGCGGCTTGGAGGCGCTGCCGAATGGTGGCCCAGGGGGTGAGTTTGTCACTCAGGCTGATGACGCAAAAATCATGCATCAAAGGCCCACCGAGTCGGGCGGCTGCCATTTGGAGCGCGGAAATGCCAGGATGCACTGCAAAATCGGGACGCTCTTGTTCAGGTAGGTCAAGCCAGCAGGCCAAGGCCGGGCCTGCCAAGCCGTAAATGCCGCTGTCGCCGGAGGAAATGAGGGCCACCCGCTGCCCCTGACAGGCCAGGGCTAACGCGGTTGCGCAACGCTCCTGCTCCTTGCCCAGGACCCCGTCAAGACGCAGTTGATGGGGAAAGCGCAGGGGCTCCAGACGGTTCAGATAGGGTCCGTAGCCCACCCAGGTGGTGGCTGCGGCCAATGCGGATCGGGCTGCAGGCGTCAGTTGATCCAATGCACCCGGACCACTGCCAACCAGATCCAGCGCACCCCGACCGGGCGCCCAGGGATTGGTTGCCAAAGCCACGGCACAAGTCGCGGCACCGGATGCCCGTTCTCCACGGACAACAGTCTTGGGTACCAAAAGCTGGGCGCTTGTTCCAGCAGCAGCAAGCGCAGCCGCCTCCGCCACACTGGGGGTCCCCACCTGCCGGGCCACGATCAGGGATCCGTTGGGCACAGGAATAGCTGCCAACTGTGCTGCGGTGAAGACCTTCAGGGGCCACTGATGGTGTTGGCAGAGCTCCAGCAGGCCGGCCTCGTTACCCTTGCGGTCCAGACTGGCCACCCCCGCCACAGCGGCAGCAGCGAGACCGGCTGACGCCAGGCTCTCCTCCACAACAGCCTCCAGAACCGCTTGCCGGGTGTGGCGCTCACAACCCAGACCCAGCCAGAGCACCGGTGGATGCCAGTGGGCCGTTGCCCCGGTGGCGGAGCGATGGCCGACGTAGAGCCAGGGCTCGCCAGGAGGCAAAGGGCCTGCTGCTGGCTGCAACCGTGCAGCAGCAGCCGTGGCGCGCCAGGACGTGGAGCCACTCTCCTGTACCAGGGCCATGTTTTGTCGCTGAGCAAAGGCTTTCGCCAGCCCATCCCAGTTTCCCAAGCCCCGTTGCCAGCCCAGGCTGGAACCGAAGCAATCCGGAGCCAACTGCCCCGAACCACTGCTGTAGCC
>MWLD01000035.1:0-16529 GCA_002018045.1 Candidatus Synechococcus spongiarum LMB bulk15M | reverse complement strand
AAGGCACCGCTGGCCATGGCAGCCACCAGGAGTTGCAGTTGGGGCCAGCGGGTTGCCAGGAAGTGGGCCAAGCCTCGGGAAAACCCGGTCACCCCAAGTCCGGTTGTGGCAGTGGCCAGGGTAGCGGGAGCAGCCACCTCGTCCAGGAAGCCGCCGGCCTGCAAATCCAGAAGAGGCTCCAGACCATGCTGATGAACAGCCACCCCGAGACGCGCCTGGGTCAGCCTGGAAGACGGCATGGAGAACAGTGCAAGTCAGCAGGTCTGTCAGCAGTATGGAGGGCTTGAACCTTTGTAACTGTCATGGGGGTTGGGCTGAGCGTAAAAGCCTATAGTCACCCCAGCGGTCCCCTTTTCAGGGCGTGACTTACCAGTGGCGAAGCAGGCTCTTTCAGTTGTCTTGACTGAGTTGCCCTGTCTGCTTCCTAACCGTGGTGGTGGCCGTCACCATTTCCTCGTTTGGGAATGGTCTTGGCCGGCATCTGTCGGCTTCTCCCGCGAACCCCATCTCAGGGAACGTCTCAATGACCATCAGCCCACCGGAGCGTGGCACAAAAGGCAAGGTCAGTGTTGACAGGGACACCGTGCCCATCGATTTCGATGTGCTCGGCCAACCCGGTCACTTTGACCGTGCATTGAAAAAAGGCCCCCGGACCACAACCTGGGTCTGGAACCTTCATTCTCGTGCCCACGACTTCGACAGTCACACGAGCGATCTGGAAGACATCTCTCGCAAGATCTTCAGTGCTCACTTTGGCCACTTGGCCGTTGTCTTCATCTGGCTGAGCGGCGCCTTCTATCACGGTGCCCGCTTCTCCAATTACTCTGGCTGGCTTGCCGATCCCACCAACGTCAAGCCCTCAGCCCAGGTGGTCTGGCCCATCTTTGGCCAGGAAATTCTCAATGGCGATGTTGGAGCCGGTTTCCACGGCATTCAAATCACGTCCGGCCTGTTCCAAATGTGGCGGGCAGAAGGCTTCACCCAGGAATATGAACTCCTGGTGACAGCCATTGGCGGTTTGGTGGCGGCTGGCTTGATGCTCACCGCTGGTGCGTTCCATTACCACAAGGCAGCACCCAAGCTGGAGTGGTTCCAGAACGTGGAGTCCATGCTCAATCACCACCTGGCTGGTCTCATCGGCCTGGGGTCCTTGGGCTGGGCCGGGCACGTCATCCATGTCTCTCTTCCCGTCAACCAGTTGCTGGACGCCATTGACGCGGGTGATCCCCTCAGCATCAACGGCCAGACCATTGCAACAGTGGCCGACATGCCCCCGGCGCAGGCCTTCATCGACCAAAACGTGATGGGGCAACTGTTCTCCGGATTCAATGCGGGGTTAGCGCCGTTCTTTAGTGGAAACTGGGCTGCCTACAGCGACTTCCTCACCTTCAAGGGAGGGGTGAACCCGGTGACCGGTGGCCTATGGATGACAGATATTGCCCATCACCATCTGGCCCTTGCCGTGATGTTCATCATCGCCGGCCACATGTACCGGACCAACTTCGGCATTGGTCACTCCATCAAGGAGATCCTGGAAGGCCAGAAGGGTGATCCCCTACTGTTCCCTGCTTCCCGCGGTCACGATGGGCTGTACGAGTTCCTGACCAGGTCCTGGCACGCTCAACTGGCGATCAACCTGGCGCTAACGGGCTCCATCAGCATCGTTGTGGCCCACCACATGTACGCGATGCCGCCCTATCCGTACCTGGCCACGGATTACGCAACGCAATTGTCCTTGTTCACGCACCACATGTGGATCGGCGGCTTCCTGGTGGTGGGTGCAGGAGCCCATGCCGCAATTGCCATGGTGCGGGACTACGATCCAGCCCAAAATCTGGACAACGTTCTGGATCGCGTGCTGAAGGCGCGGGACGCCCTGATCAGTCACCTGAATTGGGTGTGCATCTGGCTGGGCTTCCACAGCTTCGGGCTCTATGTCCACAACGACACCATGCGCGCCTGGGGTCGTCCCCAGGACATGTTTAGCGATACAGGTATCCAGTTGCAGCCCATCTTTGCCCAGTGGGTACAGCAGGTTAATTCTTCTCTCAGCGTGGCAGCTACCGCGCCTAACGCCCTCTCCGGCGTCAGCGAGGTGTTCAACGGCTCCATGGTGGCCGTTGGCGAGAAGGTGGCCGTGGCTCCCATTCCTTTGGGCACGGCGGATTTCCTGATCCACCACATTCATGCCTTCACCATCCATGTGACGGTATTGATCCTGCTGAAAGGAGTTCTTTTCGCACGCAACTCCCGCCTGATTCCCGACAAGGCCAACCTGGGCTTTGCGTTCCCCTGTGACGGCCCCGGCCGTGGGGGCACCTGCCAGGTATCAGCTTGGGATCACGTGTTCCTGGGCCTGTTCTGGATGTACAACTCCATCTCCATCGTGATCTTCCACTTCAGTTGGAAGATGCAGAGCGACGTGTGGGGTTCCGTGCTTCCCGACGGCACCGTTCAGCACATCACCAACGGTAACTTTGCCCAAAGCGCCATCACCATCAACGGCTGGTTGCGCGACTTCCTCTGGGCACAAGCCACTCAGGTGCTCAACAGCTATGGCTCCTCCAGCAGTGCCTACGGCTTGATGTTCCTGGCATCGCACTTTATCTGGGCCTTTAGCTTGATGTTCCTGTTTAGTGGCCGCGGCTACTGGCAAGAGCTGATCGAGTCCATTGTTTGGGCTCACAACAAGCTCAAGGTGGCTCCGTCCATTCAGCCCCGTGCCTTGAGTATCACCCAAGGCCGAGCTGTGGGTGTTGCCCACTATCTCCTGGGTGGTATCGGTACCACTTGGGCCTTCTTCCTCGCCCGCAGTCTTGCGGTCGGCTGACCCTTCTTCCTCGACCTTACCAATGGCAACGAAATTTCCTTCGTTTAGCCAGGGTCTGGCGCAGGACCCGACGACCCGTCGTATCTGGTACGGGATCGCCACGGCTCACGACTTCGAGAGCCACGACGGAATGACGGAGGAGCGTCTCTACGAGAAGCTCTTCGCCACCCATTTCGGTCACTTGGCCATCATTGGCCTCTGGGTTTCGGGCAACCTGTTCCATGTCGCCTGGCAAGGCAACTTCGAGCAGTGGGTCGCTGATCCGCTGCATGTGCGTCCCATCGCCCACGCGATCTGGGATCCTCAATTTGGTCAAGGAGCCATCGATGCCTTCACACAGGCCGGTGCCTCCTCTCCTGTTAACATCGCCTATTCCGGTGTTTACCACTGGTGGTACACCATCGGCATGCGCACCAACCTGGAGCTCTACCAGGGATCACTGTTTATGCTGATCCTCTCTGCGTGGGCCCTGTTCGCAGGTTGGCTCCACCTACAGCCCAAGTTCCGCCCTTCACTGGCTTGGTTCAAAAATGCCGAAGCCCGGCTGAATCACCACCTGGCGGTTCTCTTTGGCTTCAGCTCCATCGCCTGGACCGGTCACCTGGTCCACGTGGCCATTCCCGAGGCCAGAGGTCAGCACGTTGGTTGGGATAACTTCCTCTCCACCCTGCCTCACCCTGCTGGTTTGGGACCGTTCTTCACCGGCAACTGGGGGGTCTACGCCCAGGATCCCGACACTTTGGGTCAGGTCTTCGGAACCTCCGAAGGGGCTGGCACCGCCATCCTCACGTTCCTTGGTGGATTCCATCCCCAGACGGAATCCCTCTGGCTGACGGACATTGCCCACCATCATTTGGCCATTGGGGTGATCTTCGTGATTGCTGGCCACATGTACCGTACCAACTTCGGGATCGGCCACTCCATCAAGGACATCCTGGAGGCCCACAATCCTCCTTCGGGCACACCGGGAGACCTGGGTGCAGGCCACAAGGGCATTTTTGAGACTTTGAACAACTCTCTGCATATGGAGTTGGGTCTTGCCCTGGCTGGTCTGGGGGTCATTACCAGCCTGGTGGCACAGCATATGTATGCCATGCCGTCCTATGCCTTCATTGCCAAGGATTACACGACGCAGGCTGCTCTCTATACGCACCATCAATACATTGCCATCTTCCTGATGTGCGGTGCTTTTGCCCATGGAGCCATCTTCTTCATACGGGACTACGACCCAGCCGCCAACAGGAACAACGTTCTAGCGCGGATGCTGGAGCATAAAGAGGCTTTGATCAGCCACTTGAGCTGGGTGTCTCTGTTCCTGGGCTTCCACACCTTGGGGCTTTATGTCCACAATGACGTGGTGGTGGCTTTTGGCACGCCCGAGAAGCAAATTCTGGTGGAGCCTGTCTTTGCCCAGTTCATTCAGGCCTCCCATGGCAAGGTGATGTATGGGTTTGATGTGCTCTTGGCGAATGCCAACAGCGCTGCCACCATGGCCAGCCAAAACATCCCTGGTCCTCACTATTGGCTGGATGCCATCAATGGCAACACCGATGTGTTCCTCCCCATTGGTCCTGGTGACTTTCTGGTTCACCATGCCATTGCCCTGGGTCTGCACACCACCACACTGATCCTGGTGAAGGGTGCCCTGGATGCCCGTGGCTCCAAGCTGATGCCCGACAAGAAGGACTTCGGTTACTCCTTCCCCTGCGATGGCCCTGGACGGGGTGGTACCTGTGACATCTCCGCCTGGGATTCCTTCTATCTGGCGCTCTTCTGGGCACTGAATACCGTCGCCTGGACTACCTTCTACTGGCATTGGAAGCATTTGGCCATATGGCAGGGCAATGTGGCTCAGTTCAATGAGTCCAGCACCTACCTCATGGGCTGGTTCCGGGATTACCTGTGGTTGAACAGTTCCCAGTTGATTAACGGCTACAACCCGTTTGGAGTCAACAACCTGTCGATTTGGGCTTGGATCTTCCTGCTGGCTCACCTGGCCTGGGCAGTTGGATTCATGTTCCTCATTTCCTGGCGTGGCTACTGGCAGGAGTTGATTGAGACCATCGTTTGGGCCCACCAGCGCACTCCACTGGCGAACCTGGTTGGCTGGCGCGACAAGCCCGTGGCCCTGTCCATTGTACAGGCACGTCTTGTTGGCCTAACCCACTTCACCGTTGGGTTCTTTCTCACCTACGCGGCCTTCCTCATCGCCTCTACATCGAGCAGGTTTGGCTAAGGGTGTCCCCCAAAGCCCTCTTTGTTCCCTGAGATGTTGGCCCTCGCAAAGCGAGGGCTTTTTTGTGGCCACCCTGCAGGCAGAGTGTGACTTTCAGCTTGATCCCCAAGTGTCCCTGGGCACCTCACTGGCAAGTAGTAGCCACTGGCTGGCAGCCATCAGGGGAATGGGATCAGCAGCATCCTCAGCGGCGGCTTGGTTGATCGCTGCCACAAAGCGGGCTTGAACAGCGGCCACTTCCTCATCGGTAACGGCTTTCCACTTCTGCCGGGAGCGCC
Organism: Candidatus Synechococcus spongiarum LMB bulk15M; assembly: GCA_002018045.1. Classification (GTDB taxonomy): domain Bacteria; phylum Cyanobacteriota; class Cyanobacteriia; order PCC-6307; family Cyanobiaceae; genus Synechococcus_B; species Synechococcus_B spongiarum_E. The sequence goes on along the minus strand of MWLD01000035.1, from coordinate 11,185 downwards.
AGCGGATCAGCACATAGGCTTGCTCTTCCTGGGGGTCCCAGTACAGATCCCGACCCAAATAGCCCTGCTGCTGTTCCAGCCATGGCTTCCACACCTCAACCTCAGCGTTTAACCAGGCATCGTGAAGGGTGGTGGGTACCGCCAGGCGCAGCATCTCTACCATGACCGGCTCCTGTGCTTTGGGCCGATCAGCAGCCGGTGTGGATGGCGTCCCACCGACCCGCCCTGGGAACAAGACCAATAAAGCCAGACAACAGGCCAACAGGGCGAAAAAACGTGGAGACATTGTTTCCTGCAGGATCTACACACTGTCCTTCTAGCCAAGTCTCGGTATCGTTGTCTCCCCTGGTCTGGTAGAACTCCAGGGTAGGCCTGCTTGCTTACCATTTGAGGAGCAGGATGTCGAGCGGGATGATTCACGTAATCTTGAAAGGGCTACGGTGGGTGGATGCGCCGGCCGCCTACAGACCCCACAAAAACTTCTATAACCGTTTACGCTGCTGGCCCCCCAAGGGAGGATGCTTCACCTGATCTGACTCAGTTGATACGATCCACCAGCAGTAGTGCAAAAGGTTTTGATGAATAGGAAACCACCCAACTTAGCCTGTGATGGTAACGGTCGTCTGCGGCGGCTTTATCTCCGCGAAGAGCAAGGCAGCGACTCCCGTGGTGCGATGGATTACCGAAGGACTTGATAGCAAAGCTCACGGTCACAAGCTTTCTTCTGGTGACAATGCTTTTTTCGGGAAGGGGCATATGCAAGCACAAGCAGATCCCTTGACCTCGGTCCCGGATTACGTCAATTTTCATAGCCTGGAAGCCCATAACGGTAGCGCACAATATGCTTTAGACTGCCCCTCCTGGTAAAGATATCCCCTGATGATATCAATATACCTGATAAAGATGGCAACACTTCCCTACATTTAGCTATCCTGAGGGGAGACATGCTCCACGAGATTGAGAGCGTGGGCCGCTTTAAAGGAACTGTGTGGATGCCAGCATCATTACGGCGCCAGCACCGAGGAAGAACCGGAAAGGAGAACATGATCCCGAGATGAAACAGAGTAAGAAGGGGAACCAGTGGCACTTCGGCATGAAGCTGCATATGGGAATGGATGATCCAACGGGGAGGTTCGTGTCCGGGGTGATGCAGGTTATCAGGGGATTGAGAAGGGCCAAGCCCATAAGGATCGCAAGGTGGCCTGGCATATTGCCATGGGGCTTGGCCAACGCAGGACATGAGCCAGAGACCAATTGGAGAGGCTGATGGAAGAGTGAAAGACTAGTGTGATGGCAAAGGTGGACCACCTGTTTCCCTATGTGAAGCAGATGTTTGGCGCCAGCAAGGTGTGCTATCGAAGCCTGGCGAAGAACGAGAATCGGCTGGCCCTGCTGCTTGGATTTGCCAATCTGCTGCGTGCTCGGTCTTGTATGGCGTGAGTCTCATAGGATTGGTGTGTCTGACGAACACCAATCAGACGGAAATCCAACAATTTAGCAAGAGTTTAGCCTATTTCCCGACTATTTCCGGGCACCTTGGGACAGTTTTGACTGGCCTATCCCGCTCATCGTCATACAAACTCCTCTATAAAATATCTTTGCAGCCTAATTCAGAAGTTCCTTTGCAATTAAAGTTAGAAAGAATTGCATAGAATTTATTGAAAGACTGATCAAATTCGACACTGATCTTGACATAATAGTCCAGATTTTCACGGAAGCTTTGCAAGATACACTCTGCCGCAACAGAAAAGCTTCTTAAAGACACCTCGGAAAATCCTCCTTTCCCTGCGTGAGAAAGCTTGCCTACTTATGCATATCCTCTCGGAGACTGGCTTTCTCGTGGTGAGAGGGTTATCCAGTCTTTCCTCAAGTATTTTGGTGAATTAACCGAAGGTAAGATTATCTTAAGGCTTGCACGACACAAGTGTTGGAGGGCTTGCAGCCTGGTCATTTTGCTATGTGAGCTCCCTGATGCCCTACTGGTTTGGCATCCAGAGTTGCTGGCGGCGGGTGATCAGTGTGACTGCCACCAGAGCCAGCAGAACCCCGATCCACTGGCTCGTCTCCAGGTGCTCATCCTGCACCAGCCAGCCGCAGGCCAGGGCAAACACCGGTGTCAGGAAGGTGAGTGCCGTGAACCCTGTCAGTTCTCTCCGTGTCACAAACCAGAAGAACAATCCATAGCCCAGAGCTGTACCGCCACCGCTGGCATAGGCCATGAGCCACCAGTCCTGGGGAAGCAACGTCTGCAGCGCAGAACCCTGCCATGCACTGATCCCCAGCAAGGGCAATCCACCTAGTAGGAGGTGCCAGGCTGTCACGCTGAGCACATGGGATTGGCGGGCTGCAAAGCGACACAGCACAGCGCCACAGGCCATGGACATGGCGGAACCCAGCAGCAGGGCCACGCCCCCATTCCAAGGCAAGCCGCCCAAAGCTGGTCCTTGGAGCCAAAGGTTTTGCAACAAGGGCTCAGGCAGTCCCAGGCAGGCCACGCCCCCCAGCCCCATCAACAGGCCCAACCAGCCAACAGGGTTAATGGCTTCGCCAAACACCTGGCGGGCCAGGAGGGCTACCAGCAGAGGCTGAGTGTCGATCAATACGGAACCGAGTCCTGCACCTGTCGTCTGCAGGCCGGTACTGAGTAAGCCCTGGGCACAGCTCACATCCACAAGGGAGAACAGGGCCAACCATCCCCAATCCTCACGGGCCACCACCAGGGAGATGCCTGCAATCGGCAACACCACCACCATGCCGAGACTACCCCCAGAACAAACCGTAGGATCATCCCGTCTGAAGGTTTCTTCCATGTCTTGGCTTCGGCCCTGGCGCTACTGCAAACGGCGACAGATCGCGCGCATTGAACTCCGCGGTCCCATCACAGCCAGCACCCGCGCCGTTGTTCTCAAGTTGCTGAAGCGGGTTGAAACCTGCGAGTTCCCCGCTCTGGTGCTGCGCATCGACAGCCCCGGAGGCACTGTGGGGGACAGCCAGGAAATTCACCAGTCCTTGCGTCGTCTCCAACAGCAGCATGGCTGCCACGTGGTGGCCAGCTACGGCAATATTTCCGCGTCTGGTGGTGTCTATGTGGGGGTTGCGGCAAAGGAGGTGGTGGCCAATCCCGGAACCATCACCGGCAGTATTGGGGTCATTCTGCGGGGCAGCAACATTTCCGAGCTTTTGCAACGCTTGGGGGTACGCTTTGAAACCGTCAAGAGCGGCCCTTTCAAGGACATCTTGTCCCCGGATCGGCCCCTCGGCGATGCAGAACGCCGGCTTTTGCAGGATCTGATCGACTCCAGCTATCGTCAGTTTGTGGAGGCTGTTGCCCAGGGCCGTGGTCTCGACCAGGAAACGGTGAGAGCCTTTGCGGACGGCCGTGTTTTTACCGGAGCCCAGGCGAAGGAATTGGGCTTGGTGGATCACCTGGGGGACGAGGATTTGGCACGGCGCCGGGCAGCCACCCTGGCAGGGCTGGACCCCGACAAGGCTCGCCTGGTCAAACTTGAGGATCGCCCGAAGGGATTGCGGCGACTCCTGCCCAGTTCCGGGCTGCTCAGCTGTCTGAGTCGAGAACTGGAGTTGGAACTTCTCCATGGCTCCAGCACCCTATGGCTGCACCGTCCATGACTGATCCATCCTTAGACCAACTGGTGGCGTGGCGTGGCGCCACCACAGCCACTGAAAACACCGCTGCGGCCATTCACCAAGCCGTATCGGAACTCCTCGATGCCCTGGTCACACGCAACCAACTCCAGCCCCACAACCTGATTTCCATGATTTTCTCGGTGACGGCAGATTTGGATGCCCTGTTTCCAGCATCCGTGGCGCGACACCGGCCAGGTTGGCAAGCAATCGCTCTGCTGGACACGCAGCAAATGTACGTACCCGGCGATCTGAGCCGCTGCATCCGCCTCTTTGCCCACGGCTGGTTACCCAAGGGGCGGGTTCCAGAACACCCTTACTTGCGCAGGGCTGTGTCCTTGCGTCCGGATCGCCAATGAAGATGGCAGGGGCATACGCAACAACACCAGCGGAGCCACGACCAGACAAGTACTTGCAGAAATCTGCCCTGAACGCAAGTGCGTCAGCGGATTTTGCGTGGGCATGCGATGCTGTATCCGCCTTGTTTCTTTGCAGACCTAACCCAGACCAGGGCCTGGATGCATCGCCAGCAGGTGGCCAGGGCGGTGGTCAGGTGGCACGGCAAGTCGTTGAAGCGGTAAGCCACCCACTCAGGTCTTGACATCTCCGGCGCAATTGGCCAAACTGATGGCGAGACGTAGGCCATGGCTTACCCTCTTTCCGAGGCCCGTGCTTGAGCGCGGGCTTTCGTGTTCTTGTGCGGGGCCTTCCGTGACCTACTTCGCCTACCTCGATGAATTCGGCCACATCGGTCTTTACGTCAGCAAGCAAGATCACAAATTCAAAGAAAGCCCGGTGTTCGGCCTGGCGGGCTTCATGCTGCCCTCCGATCAAGTACGGGGGTTTGGCACCTGGTTTTTCCAACGTAAATGCGAGCTTCTCTCATGGGAGATCCAACGGTCCGAGAAACACCGGGCCCAGTGGGAAAAGAAGGGATCCAGCCTTTACACAGTTCAAAATGTTAAGAAATACCCGCAAGTCAGACAGTTCACGAACCGACTGTTCAAGAAAATCAACATCCTAGGCGGCTTCGTCTTCTATGTCGGGTTGCGCAAGACGGAGCCGCCAGATTCCCATGAGCCGAAGGGACTCTACAAAGCAATCCTTGGCGAGGCCATCAAGCGGATTGACCAATTCTGTGAAAGTGACTGCAACCCGCCCCAAAACTTCATCCTGGTTCTCGATCAGCATCAGGAGCGGTCAGAACTCATCACCAGGACCGCACAAATCATGTATGGGCCTGAGGAGCCGAGACGTCGTCTTATTGAGCCGCTGTTCCAGGGGGAAAGCCACCGCTATCAAACCCTGGAGCATCCTTATCTGCGGGGGTCTGTTCCCTTGCGTCCGGATCGCCAATGAACAGGGCGGCGGATTACACAAGCTTGGCGATCAGCAGGTAAAGTGCTTGCCCATTGGGCACACAAAGCACCAGCACAACCATGACCAGACGGACACTTGAAGGAACCAGCCGTAAACGCAAGCGGGTCAGCGGTTTTCGTGTGCGCATGCGGCGCCACACAGGCCGCCGCGTCATCCGCAATCGACGCAAGCGAGGACGCGCCCGGCTTGCGGTTTGAAGGATTGCAGTGCAGTGCATCATGGTGCTTCCTCGGGACCACCGCCTCAGTGGAACCATGGTTTTTGACCATCTCTACAGAGCCAGGGCACGTTTTCACGGCGGCAACCTGATCCTGAGAGTCGGTTTACCCAATTTTCCACACCTCAAGCCTGGTCTCATGGGATCACGCGTCCGCATCGCTGTACAGCACAACCGTGCTGCAGTGTGCCAGGAGGATCTACGCTTTGCCGTGGTGGTGAGCAAGAAGGTGAGCAAGCGAGCAGTGATGCGCAACCGACTGCGCCGTCTTCTCCATAACGCTTTCATGAAGGACGTTCCCCATCTGCGGCGGGGCTACTGGCTCCTGCTCAGCCTCAGACCAGGTGCCGCACAGCGCAGTGAAGATCAATTGCTGCAAGAGTGGAGTGATCTTTTGCGGCAGTCCGGCTTGTGCTGTGGGCACGAACAGCACGTGCCTGCCGCCGTAATCCGCTGAACCCCATGCTCATGTCCGACCCGTCCACAGAATCAGGCGCCCCTGCCCAGGCCACCGGTGCAACGGCTACGGAAGAGGTGTTCTACGACGGTGGCCCCCATCCCATGGACCTGGTATTTGGCCTCGTGGGTACCCTCACCGTGGTAGGCATTCCCCTGGCGGTGGGAGCAATTGTGCGCGCCCTCTGGCTACGCTTCCGCATCACGGATCGGACGATTGCCGTCAAGGGCGGCTTTCTGGGGCGGACCGCAATCACCGTCAGCTATGGCCAGATCCGAGAGGTGCGTTCGGTGTCCCGTGGCTTTGGTCTCTACGGCGACATGGTGTTGTTGCTGAAGGGGGGAGGTGCTCTGGAAATGCGTTCCCTGCCTGATTACCATCGCTGGCGCGCTCTCGTTGAAGAGCGCTGCCCAGGCCCCGGAGCCACAAGCCAGCACTCAGGTCCGGCTGGCTTCTCCCATTGATGCCGAGTCCAGCTACTTCCATGATGCACACTGACTCTACTGGACAATCACCCTCCACTGCTTCACTCCTGTGATCGGTTACATCTCCGACAATCTCCTGCTGCCCATCCTGGACTTCTTCTATGGGTTGGTGCCCAATTACGGCTTGGCCATCGTCTTTTTGACTGTGGTGATCCGTCTGGCCCTCTTCCCTCTCAGCACCGGTTCCATTCGCAATGCCCGGCGGATGCGCATTGCCCAGCCAGCAATGAAACAACGGCAGGAGGAAATTCGGGCCAAGTACGCAAACGACACCAAGCGACAGCAAGAGGAGTTGGGCAAGCTCATGAAGGAGTTTGGCAATCCCCTGGCAGGCTGCTTGCCCCTGCTGGTCCAAATGCCCATTCTTTTTGCCCTCTTTGCCACCCTGCGGGGATCCCCCTTTGCCGATGTGGCTTACAGCGTCCCTGTGAAGGTAATGGCCTCCGATGAGATCATCCACGAGGAAGTGAAGCCCTTCACCAGTGCCAGCCACTCGATTTTTCTCTCGGAAACAGACCATGTGCCGGTGGTGGCCACCTTGGCCGACGGCAATCACTTGTCCATTGGGGAAACAGCCACGCTGCAACTGGAAACCCGGGATGGAGAATCCTTGGCGGCGGTGCAGAAGCATACCGACCATGCCGCAGCCATCATCCCCAGTTGGCATGTGACCCGGGGTGCGGATGTGGTCCGTGTTGACGAATCCGGCAAGATCACGGCAGTGGGCCTGGGCAACGCAACGGTGGAGGGCAAGATTCCCGGCGTGGCTTCCCAAACCGGCTTTTTGTTTATCAAGGCCTTGGGCCATGTGGGCTTTTATGTGGATGGCAGCGTCAATTGGGATATCGCCATCCTTGTCGGGGGCTTTGGAGCCACCTTGTTTATCTCGCAGATTCTCTCCGGCTGGGGCATGCCCAAAAATCCCCAGCAGGACACCACCAACCGGGTGTTGCCGTTCATGATGACCGGCATGTTTCTATTCTTCCCACTGCCGGCTGGGGTGTTGCTGTACATGGTGGTAGCCAACGTGCTCCAGGCACTGCAAACCTTCCTCATGACCCGAGAAGCGCTACCCGAGAACCTTCAAGTTCTTTTGGAGCAGCAACTGGCTGCTCAGGCCGCCGATGCTGCCTCGGGAGCGGCCCTGACGGTGGCGGCAGAGCCGGTGGCCAGCAAGGAGGGATTTCGTCGCCTCCTCAAGGAGGAGCGCACTGCACAGATCTCCTCCCCATCATCTCTACCGCAGCAGAAACCCGCCGCCAAGTCCGGTAAGCCCAACCGCCGCAAGGGCCAGCGACAGAAGAAATCAAACACCTGAGGGAGAAGGGATGGCACGATCCCTTGATCCTCTACAGCCTGTGTTTCTGCCGGAGTTGGTCCGGCTTTCGCAGAACGGACGCTCACCGGATATCCTCGATTCCCATGGTCACTTCGATGCTGGCAGGTCCTGGCCAATCCGCAGGTGTAACAACCATGAGTGCCCAAGCAGGCCCTTTGGAGCAACTGGATCTTCTGATCCGGGCCCGCACGCCAATTGTCTGGGTTCCCACGCAAGAGGAGGAACGCCTGGAGAATCTGGTGCGTTCCGCTGCGCGGAGACTCCAGGACCGTCTGGTGATGCGCTGGGATTTCATCGGTGGTCTGGACGCCCCCAGTGACCGCGTTGGCACAGCGGACCGCAATCCCTTGGCCGCTCTCGACAGCCTCTCCACCATGGCCGCAGGGCGCGGCGCTATTCTGCTGCTGCTGGACTTCCATCGCTTCCTTGAGGATGCGGCGGTGAATCGGCGCCTGCGGAATCTGGCCAGGGAGCTACGTCGCCAACCCCACACAGTGGTCATCAGCACTCCCAACCTCAGCCTTCCAACAGAGTTGGAAACCGTGGTTTCCGTGCTGGAATTGCCCCTCCCCAGCAGCGCCGAGATCCGCGCCCTCCTGGAAGGGATTGCCAACGCCGCTGGCCAGCCCCTCCCTTTTGATGTGAGCGAAACCCTGAGTCGTTGTTGCACCGGTCTCCCTGAAGAGCGGGTTCGACAGGTGGCAGCCCGTGCCCTGGCCCAGCGGGGCGCCTTGGGCCTCGATGACCAGGCCGACATTCTTGAGGAAAAATGCCAGGCGGTGCGGCGCACAGAACTCCTGGAATACTGCAGCACCGCCACCAACACCACCGACATCGGTGGGCATGACCAACTCAAGTGCTGGTTGGAGCAACGGCGGCTGGCCTTTTCCCCGGCAGCGCAGGCCTATGGCTTGCCCCATCCCAAGGGGGTTCTGCTCCTGGGTCCTCAGGGAACTGGAAAATCCTTAACGGCTCGGGCTGTGGCCCACAGTTGGGGCATGCCCCTGCTCCGGTTGGATGTGGGGCGCCTCTTTGCCGGCCTGGTGGGCGCCAGCGAAGCCCGAACCCGGGAGATGATTCGCACCACGGAGGCAATGGCTCCCTGCGTGTTGTGGATTGATGAAATGGATAAAGGCTTTGGAGCCGACAGTCGCAGTGACGGGGGGGCCAGCCAGCGGGTATTGGCCACCATGCTCACGTGGATGGCAGAAAAAGAGAGTCCCGTATTTGTGATGGCCACAGCCAACGGAATTGAGGCTCTCCCGGCGGAGTTGCTACGCAAGGGACGCTTTGACGAAATCTTCTTGCTGGATCTGCCGACGCTCGACGAGCGAAAAGAGATCTTGCATCTCCACCTGACGCGCCTGCGGCCCAGCCAGAAGGATCTGGATCTGGACACCTTGGCGGAGCGTTGCCAAGGCTTTTCCGGAGCGGAGCTGGAGCAGGTGCTCATTGAAGCCATGCACTTGGCTTTTGGGGACGGGGGACGCCCCCTCAAGCAAGACGACCTTCTGCAGGCCGCTGCACAACTGGTGCCGCTCTCGCGAACTGCCGCGGAGCGATTGCAAACTCTTCAACAGTGGGCCTCTTCCGGCAGAGCGCGTCCTGCCTCCAGTGCCGCGTCTTGGGCGCTGGATGGCTGAGGCCGGAATAGACTGAATCTTCTTTGGCCCATGACCTCCTGGCGCGCCGCTCTGCTGATGGCCTTCGTGGTGTTGGTGTTTGGCTTCACCCTTTTCGTGGTCTCTGCCCGCATCTGGCTCCCCACGGATATGGCTGCACCGGCCCCTATCCGTTGAACCTCGGCCAGTTCCATTGACTATGGTGTCCACAAGAGGCTGACGACGACCATGGATAAGGCTCCCGATCACACCACAGACCTGGATCCGGACTTGCTGGCTGAAGCGCTGGAGCCTGAGGATCTTCTGGATGATCCACTGGATTCCGTTGCTGTTGACCGTCCGGATCCGGATGCTGAAATCCGTGCCGGACTTGCCTACTTGAGCGGCAGCCGTGATGAGGTCATGCAGGGCTTGCGCATATTTTGCGAGTACCGTGACCACCGGGCCATTCCCCTGCTACTGCCCCAATTGCATGACCTCTGCCCCATCACGCGGATGAGTGCGGTGTATGCCTTGGGCCGCAATCCCACGCCTGAAGCCGAGTCCACGTTGTTGCAACTGTTGCAGGACAGCAACGGCTTTGTCCGCAAGGCCGTGGCTTGGAGCCTGGGAAATTATCCGGGAGCAGCAGTTCTGAAGGCCTTGATTCGTGTCCTCGCCACGGACATTGCCGCGGTGCGTCTTTGGGCAGCCAGTTCACTTGCGGATGTGGCCGTTGGCGATCCGGAGGATGCGGTGCGCGCCAGCCAGGTGCTGAGGGAAACCCTGCGCATTGACAACAACGCTGTGGTGCGCAGTAACTGTGCCTGGAGTTTAAGCCGTCTCCACGACGCCTGTGGAGACAATCCCGCGGAGCAGCACAACTCGGTGCAAGCACTCGTTCAAGCCATGCTGGAGGAGCCGGACCAAGGTGTAGCCGAGGATGGCAAATGACTCCGCTTTCTGTTGTCAAAGACATTGTGAGGCCGCTCCGTCATAGCAGGGAAGCGGTTATTGTTTGAGCAGAGATTTTAAACTGGCCCATGACCTTGCAGACCATTCGCTTTCGGATTCGTCCGGATGGTCGTGTGGAAGAGCAGGTGAAAGGCCTCAAAGGCGCCAGTTGCCAAAAGCTGACTGCTGACCTTGAGGCCCGGCTTGGTGCTGTCATCAGCAGCGCCCCCACGGAAGATCATTACGCTGCTGTGGGTCCCCGGCGCCAGCTTCAGACCGCTTCTATTGGCCAGTTTTCCTGACTTTTGTTGCACGCCATGTCTCACTTCAGCACGATCAAAACCGAGTTGCGCAACGTTGACGACCTCGCTGCCGCTCTGACGGAGATGGGTTACCAGCCTGAGGCTGGCCAGCAGCAGGTTCGAGGATACCGCGGGCAAATGGTGGAGGCCCAGGTGGCCATCCGTCAGCCCAACGGCACGGACATCGGGTTTCGTTGGAACGGCAGCAGCTACGAACTGGTGACGGACCTGCAACTGTGGAACCAAGCCGTACCGGTGGAGCGCTTTCTTGCCCAACTCACCCAGCGTTATGCCTTGCGCACTGTTCTTGCTGCTACCCGGCAGGAGGGCTTTCAGGTCTGTGAGCAAAAAAACGCAGCCGACGGCTCGATCGAGTTGGTGGTGACCCGTTGGGATGGCTGACACCTCAGCCTCATCCCTGAGGACTAGTGTTCCGTTTGTTGCCCATGGATCCATCCCTTGCATTTACAATACCGGCTGATGCTTCAAATCACCCAACAGGTCTGGAGCCCCTGTTGGGGGGTGTATTGCGGGAAAAGGCGGTTTGGGTGGATGAATCCGTTTGTATTGGTTGCCGTTATTGTGCCAATGTGTGCCCCAATACCTTTTTGATCGAACCGGATTTCGGTCGCTCGCGAGCGGTTCGCCAAGATGGAGACTCTACTCAGCGGATCCAGGAAGCGATTGATACCTGTCCGGTGGACTGCATTCACTGGGTGAACTACGAACAGTTGGAGAAACTGCGCAAGAGCCTGGGAGAGCAGCAGTTGCAGGCACTGGGTTTTGCCGCCCCCAGCAAGCTGAA
>MWLD01000061.1:17516-27580 GCA_002018045.1 Candidatus Synechococcus spongiarum LMB bulk15M | reverse complement strand
CAGGTCCGTCACTCCCTATACGACGGTAACGCTCTCCGCTACACCCAACCCGGTGCAGGAGGGCAAGAGCCTGACGGTAACGGCAACATTGGCGGCGCCACTCTTGCAGGATACGACCGTCCCGTTGGAGCTGACGCCGGTCACAGCGGAGGCGGGAGATTACGGACCGCTGGCCGGAATCACCATCCCTGCTGGCGCCACTAGCGGTACGGGGAGCATCGCCACCGTCCAGGACGTCGACAGCGACGACGAGACCTTCACCGTAGCAGTGGCCACCGACAAGCTACCGGTTGGTGTTATTGCGGTCAGCCCGGCCTCGGTGGTGGTGACCGTGAAGGACCTGCCGCAGCAGGTGATGCAGGTGATGCAGGCGTGGAATATCCGCCTGGGCCGCACCGTATCCCAGCAGGTGATGGATGCCCTGCAATCCCGCTTTACCGCGACGCCGCCCCAACCAGGTCTGCACCTCACTGTTGCCGGTGAAGAGTTGAACGGCGCTGTGCCGTTGGCAGAGAACCGGTCGGCGTTAGCCAAGCTGCTGGGCTTTGAAACCCTCACCAGCCACCAACTGGTGCAGGATTCTTCCTTCAGCTTCTCTCCCTCCGTCTCAGCTCCACACCTCTCCTTCTGGGGTGAGGGCACTCTCTCCTCCTTCAGCGGCAAGGCCGCCGCCGTCACCCTTGACAGCGACGTGACCACTGCCCTGCTGGGAGCGGAATGGAACGCCGAACGCTGGCAGGCCGGTGCTGCACTCTCCCACTCCTGGGGTAACGGCGGCTACGAAGCAGAGAACGGCATGGAGGGTGAGATCAGCACCAACATGGTCTCTATCCCTACGGTCGCTACGCCCTCACCCCACGGCTGGGGATCTGGGCCAGCGCCGGGTACGGCTGGGGTACCCTCTCCCTCACCTCGGAGGGGACGACGTACAACCCCAGCGCCAAGATGACCATGGCGGCAGCAGGCACGGACGGCCTCTTGCTGGACGGTGGCGCCGCAGGGCTGAGCCTCAGCACCATAGTGGACGTGATGACGGTGAAGACCACCACCGATGCGGTGGACGGTCTTGCCGCTTCGGAGGGGAACGTCTCCCGTTTCCGGCTGGGATTGGAGGCGGTCAGGCCGTTCCCCCTGGCCAACGGCGCTTCACTCCTCCCCAGCTTGAGTGTGGGTGTTCGTCAAGACAGTGGTGATGCAGAAACCGGCTTTGGCACGGAGCTGGGTGCTGGAGTCTCCTGGATGGATCCCCAGCGTGGGATCAGCGCCGACATCAAGGGCCGCATCTTGCTCACCCATGGTGCAGAAGACTTCCAGGAGCGTGGCATGGCCCTATCTTTTGCATGGGACCCCAACCCCTCTGATCGCGGACCGTCCTTCTCGGTGAGTCACGCCCTGGGTGCTGCCGCAACAGGTGGCCTGGATGCACTGCTCAACCCCACCACCATGGAGGGGATGGGTGCCGACCCCGATAGCAACGAGCATCAGCAGTTTGCCACCAGGCTGGCCTATGGCTTCCCCGCCTTCGGTGACCGCCTCACCGTTACCCCTTCACTGGGCCTGGCACTGTCCCCGTATAGCAGCACCACCAGCCTGCTATGGGCGCTGACGCCCTACGCCGGGACGGGACAGATGGATGAACCTTGGACTATCTCCCTGGAGGGGCAACGGCAGGAAGACCGCACCGCTACTGCTCTCGTGGATTACTCCTTCAAGCTGCGTTTCTCTCTTCAACTCTGAAGCACCCTCCTCATACCACAAGGTAACTCCCAGCCCTCTTCCAGTTGGGGCAGTGCGTGGCCCACATAAGCTATTGGGCACTGGTCATCCGGCTACTCCCATGGATGTCGTACGCATGGGCTTTAACCACCATCGGTAACCGCACCGTAATGCGCCTCAACCTGACCGGTTTGCCAGGCCCAGAGCTGGTCCCCGAAGCTGAAGTGCCACCACTCCCAGGGATGCATGACAAAGCCGGCAGCCAGCATGACCTGCCGCAGTTGCAGGCGGTTGTGGTGGGCTGTGGCTTGGTGGAGATCAGTGGCGAAATGGTCCGGATGAGATGCAGGCCCCAAGGCGTCAATGGCAGACCCCATAGGCACAGGCTCTCCGGAACGATCCACCAGGGTTAAATCCACTGCGGCGCCTGTGCTGTGGGGCGGGGGCGTACGTGGATCTCTACTGGGGATCGCCCAGAGGCGCCGCACCTGCTGCTCCACATGGCGACGCCAGGCAGGGTCTGCTTGCCGTGACGGCGAAGCGCGGGCCAATTCCGTTTGGAAACTGTGGTCCACCATGAAGGCCTGCACGGCAATGGGCCGCCACGCATCAAAAATTTGTAGATCCCGACCGGGATGTGTGGCCTGGAGGATGGAGCGGGCCCGCAGGAGGCGCAGCACCACCGCCAAACGCAGCCGCCATGGACCACGACCCACCGGATAGGGGGCTCCCAGGCAGGCATAAGGGTGGGGGCTCATGCGGGGTAAATCCTTGGGCAGTGGCACCAGGGGCTCACCACAGTCGGTAATGGCAATGGCGCGCCATGGTCTTTCCGTAGCATCCGGCATCAGTTGAGACGGGAGGCAGACGCCAGTCGTTTGTTCTGAGCATCCAGTCTGGCCCTTAGCTGTGGAACTGTGCGCAGTTGAGGATCTTCTTTCAGCAAGAGCTTGGCGGCGTCCCGGGCCTTCTCCAGCACAGTGCCGTCGCTGGTGAGGCTGGCCAGCGCCAGGTCCGGCAGGCCCGACTGACGGGTTCCCAATACCTGCCCTGGCCCCCGAAAACGCAAGTCCATCTCGGCAATTTCAAAGCCGTCCCGGGAGCGAGTCAACACCTCCAGCCGCTGGCGTGCAACGGCCTGTTGCGACTCGCTGACGAGAAAACACCGACTTGGGGCTTGCCCCCGTCCAATACGGCCACGGAGTTGATGCAACTGCGCCAACCCGAAACGCTCCGCATGTTCAATGACCATCACCGTGGCATCGGGCACGTCCATACCCACCTCCACCACAGTGGTGCTCACCAGCACCTGGGCCTTGCCACTGACAAAGGCCTCCAACACGTCCTGCTTGGATCCAGAGGTCAAGCGGCCATGGAGAAGCACCACGTTCAGGTTGGGGAACACGGTCCTGGCCAAGCGCTGGTGCTCCTGCACCGCTGAGCGCAGCTTGAGCTTGTCGGATTCGTCCACCAGGGGCAGGATGACGTAGGCCCGCTCACCATGGGAGGCCACCGTGCGAATGGCCCCGTAGGCCTGCTCCCGCTCACCAGGGGTCAGGATGGTTGTGGTCACGGGCTGACGCCCTGGTGGTAGCTCGTCAATTTGACTCACCTCCAGATCGCCGTGGATGGAGAGAGCCAGGGTACGGGGGATCGGGGTAGCGGTCATGGTGAGCAGGTGGGGGGCCTCTCCCTTGTTGAGCAAGCGACTGCGCTGATGCACCCCGAATCGATGCTGTTCATCAATCACCACCAGCCCCAGCCGGAAGAACGTCACCGGTTCTTCCAACAGGGCATGGGTTCCCACCACCAGCTTGACGGCGCCGGTTTCCAGGTCCCGCAGCACTGCTTGCCGCTGCCGCTCGGGGGTGGATCCCGTCAGCAGGGCCACGGGCACATGAAGCTGCACCATCCAGGTGCAAAGCTTGTGGTAGTGCTGTGCTGCCAACACCTCCGTCGGCGCCATCAAGGCACCCTGTCCTCCCGCCGCAATCACCTCCAGCAAGGCGATGATGGCCACAACCGTCTTGCCGCTGCCCACGTCACCCTGCACCAGACGACCCATGGGGGCGGTGACCTGCAAATCCTTGCGGACCTGTTGGAGCACCCGCTCTTGAGCACTGGTGAGCTGGAAGGGCAGGAGCGCAAGGAAGGCTGTCACCAGGTCACTGGTTCCCGCCATGGGCGCCATCGGTAGATCAGCCATGGCTTGGGCCCGTTGCCGCTGCCGGCGGCGCAGCAACCCCAGTTGGAGGTCTAGAAATTCATCAAACACCAGGCGGTGGCGGGCGGCCTGTCGCGCCGCTTCGCTTGGGGGCTGGTGAATTGTGGTGAAGGCTTCGGCCAGGGGAATCACCCCAAAGCGCTGGCGCCATGGTTCCGTCAGGTGGTCCTGCTGCCGGTCGGCCATGGGGAGCACAGCCTGCACTGCGCGGCGCAGGCTTTCCGCGCTCAGACCGTCCGTGGGTGGATACACCGGCAGGATCCGCCGGCCTGAGCTGGCTGTCGTCGTCACGGCGCCTGAATCCAGGACCTCCAGCAGGGGATCCTTCAAGCTCGGACCGTAGGGTCCTGCCTTCACCAAACCGGAGGCAGCCACTGTGGCTCCCGGCGGAAACAGCCGCCGCTGCCGCTGCAGCCACCTGGGGCTTGTAAAGCGGCGTCCCGCATAGAATCGCGTCACCCGCAAACGACCCGTGGAATCCTGCAACTGAAGTTCCAGAATGGCCAGGTTGTGGTTGCGGCTGCTGACAAAGGCATGGCTACGACGCACGGTGCCCACCACCGTCACGGTTTCCCCAGGCCGCAGGGCACGAATGCGGAGTAGCCGGGAGTAGTCGATGTAATCCCTGGGATAGTGGCGTAGCAGGTCTTCCACTGTCCGGAGTCCTGCGCCCATCAACTTGGCCGCCAACCTGGGACCAATGCCTTCGACCTGGGCGAGGGGTGGTTGCGCTCCTGGGGGTGACCGGTCCGGGGATGGCGCCGTGGCCTGGACCTGGTAATGGAGACGCTGATGGTGAAGCCATTGGCGGGTGCGCACTACCCATTGGCGTCGTTGCTGGAGAGGCCAGGTTGAGTAGGCGGAAAACCCGTCCCGAAGTTCTGCACAGGTGTCGGAATTCCGCAGTGTTGTCAGGGGAGCTTCAGCGAGACCTTGAGCTACAACCTCCGCAAAGTAGCCGCTGTGGCCCCGGCTGTTGACAAAATCATGCTCCGCTTCCCACTGCAGGATGCGCTGCAGTTGCCCAACCCAGTCCTGCAGAGCACGGAACTGGCTGTGGGTCAGGGGACTCAAGGCCGTGGAGATTGAATCTGCTGAAGGTCATTGTTCCAGTCGGCCGTGGCTTGTTCTGTAACCAGTCGTCTCCGCCAGTGGTGGCTCCGGGTGACAAGGTTTTGCAGACTCTTCTGGTGCTTCTGCAAGCGCTGACGGCTCTGCCGCAGGGGTAAATGGGCAAACTCCATGTCCTGCAGACGTAACAGCAGCACGCAGGTGACCACCTGAGGGGTATTGTCTTCGTTGCCAATGGGAACAGCTATTTTGAGCAGGTTGGCTGGCGCATTCATGGCCTCCACGTCTCCAGCGAGCACTGCATCCAGCAACCTGACCGGGAGCACCGCCTGGATCAGGTGGTAGTTCAGCAGTGCGACATTCAGTTGATGGGACAGGGTGCGCAGATGGTGAACCATGGCTTGGCGGAGCCATAAGCACCAGTTCTCGAGACCTTGGGGATCCCTGGGTAGCACCAGGGTCAAGGTGGCGTCTTCCTGGGGTGGCTCCTGAATGGCCAGGATCAGACCGTCTCCTGAAGAGTTGTCTTTCTCCCCACCGTTGAGGCGCTCCAGGGCCGCAAGCATCTTGCGTCGACGCTCTTGCCTGGTGCGTTGATGCTCTGCTTGAAGCTTCCGGGCCAGCAGCAACAGATGTTCCACGGTCAGCAAACAGCAGGACTGTCGGGTCAGGGCTTGCAGGCGCCGCTGCAGGGCTTGGCGCTCGCCGGGGCCGAGGCTGCTATAGCGTTCAGGGCAATCCTGGGAAACCAGCACAAAGACGGCTTGCAACGTCTGGTGGGGCACCTGCTGACGCAGGAGGGCCAGGTAGGCCTCCAGTTGACGGAGCAGGGGCAACACCAGTTGATCCGTTTCTGCTTCCAGTTGACGCAGTGCCTGGCTGGCGTCTTGATGGGGATTCAGGTCCTGCAAGGCCGACGGGTTCAACTGCTGGTGGTCATGGCTGCCACCTCGGCTGCGAAGTCCGTGGAAGCAACCTCGATACCCTGACCCAACACGAACCGGGCAAAGCGACGCACAACGATCTTTTCCCCAAGTTTACCGGAGGTTTGCTTGACACGATCCTCCACACTGAGGGAGGTGTCCTTGATAAAAGGCTGATCCAGCAAGGCCAGCTCCCTGAGACGTTTGCCAATGCGTCCCGCCACGATCTTTTCCCGAATGGCAGGGGGTTTTCCGGCCAGATCGTCTCGCCCCATCTCAATGGTCTTTTCCCGCTCCTTAATGGCTTCAGGGATATCGTCCGTGCCGACAAACTCCACCTGGGGACATGCGGCAATCTGCATGGCCACGTCCCGCGCCAGAAGCTGGAACTCCTCGCCCCGTGCGACAAAGTCAGTCTCGCAATTGACCTCCACCAGCACGCCAACTCGGCCGCCGGTATGAATGTAACTGCTCACCAAGCCCTCGGCAGCGGTCCGGCCGACTTTCTTCTCCGCCGAGGCAATGCCTTTCTGTCGCAGCCACTCACCGGCCTTGGTCAGGTCTCCCCCGCTTGCGGCGAGGGCCTTTTTGCAATCCATCATTCCCGCGCCGGTTTGTTCGCGCAGTTGCTTGACGGTCTGGGCGGAAACGGTAGCCATGGAGACAAGTAGGGGTACGGACAACAGAAATCAGCTTAGGGCTGGACCAGGGAAGGACGTTGCTGGGGCCGGAACCGGGGAGCCTTACTCCCGGGAGCCGTAGCGGCCCTCGTTGACGGCATCGGCAAGACGGCTGAGCACCAACTGCACGGAGCGCACCGCATCGTCGTTGCAGGGTATGGGCACGTCGCAGAGATCGGGATTGCAGTTGGTGTCCAGCATGGAAACCAGTTGAATGTCCAGCTTCCGGCATTCCAGAACGGCATTGGCTTCCCGCTTCTGATCCACCAGGACCACCACGTCCGGCAGCCGCCGCATGGTTTTGAGACCACCCAGATACTTCTGCAAGCGATCCAGTTCACGACGCAATATCGCGGCCTCCTTTTTTGGCCGCATGGCAATGGCGCCGGACGATTCCATCCGCTCCAGATCCTTGAGATGGTCGATTCGGGCCCGCATGGTGGTCCAGTTGGTCAGCATGCCCCCCAGCCAGCGCTGGTTCACGTAGGCCGCGCTACAGCGCCTGGCCTCTTGGGCAATCACTTCCGCGGCCTGCTTCTTGGTGCCCACAAACAGGAACCGCTTACCGGACTTGGCCGCTGAGCGGACCCACTTGTAGGCGTGGTTCAGACAGACGGCTGTCTTGACCAGATCAATGATGTGGACCCCATTACGGGCGCAGTAGATGTAGGGCGCCATTTTGGGGTTCCATCGACGGGTCTGATGCCCGAAGTGGGCGCCAGACTCCATCATTTCCGTCAGAGTGGCAATGGCCATGGGTTTTGGGTTGAGTTCCGGGTTAAACCTCCACCCGCGTCGGAACCCCGAGCCGGAAGCCTGGGGCTCACCCGAAACACGCAGGTGTGCGGTGTGTCGACTTCCCCAGCTTATCAGGATGGCTGTGGGGCCTGCCGAGGCTGATGCCGGGCTTCCGCAAAGATGGTCTGCACACAGACGCGGTTAAGGTGCAGACGTAGCAGTTCCAGTGCCCAACCAGGCCGTCCCCGGCGCACCAACACAGCCAGCAGTGGGGCCATGGTGCGGGCATTGAGCAGCCCACCCAACGTGAGCAACTCCCAGAGAAGGAGATGGAACCAGGTGAATTGAATGATCATGCGCACCCGGAGGGTGGGGTGTTTGCGGTAGAACACCAAGGCCATGCGCGCCCGTTCCTTCTCCTGCCGGATCAACCGGGGGACCTGCCGGAGTTGAAAGGGGGGATGCCAGTGGTAACCGACGGCATCCGGACAACGCACCAGTACAACGCCCAGTTGCCGCAGCCGCTCCCCCAGTTCAAGGTCTTCCCAGCCGTACTGGTAAAAGCGCGTGTCAAACAACCCGGAACGCAGCAGCAGGTGGCGGTCAATGGCCACGTTCCCTGTGGCAAAATAAGCCCGGGAAAGGTCTGTGATTTTACAGGGCTCCGTGGTGGGCTGGGTAAAGTTGCTGGTGTTGATGACTGCGCCGTAGGTGAAGCAGAGATGATTGCCACGGTGGCGCCAGTGGCGCTGAAGACCACAGGCATGGGCAGCGAGAAAGCCCTTCACCACAATCAAATCGCTATCGATAAAGACAATCACGCTCCCCCGTGCGGCCTTCACGCCACGGTTGCGGGCCATGGCTGCACCGCCGTGGTCCTGCTGGAGCAGGCGTACGTGAGGGTAGGCAGCCTGCTGCAAGGCCGTCACGGTTTCGTCCGTGGAACCGTCGTCCACCACAACCACCTCATAGTCTTCCGCCTCTGGCGCTGTGGACAGATCCTGAGCTTCCAAGGCCGCCAGGCACTGGCGCAGGATAGGAAGGCGATTGTACGTGGGAATCACCACACTGAACAACACCGTTCCACTCCGTCGCAACAGGGTGATCTCAGTCTGCGGCGCCCCCGTTGTTGGCCGTTCCGGTGACCCCGTTGCCGGCGCCTTCGCCACGGCCGTCATGGCCACTCCGCTTCTTGAAACGGCGTGCGTAGGCGCGGTTGCGGTCTTGTTTTTCTTTTTTGAGGTTGCGGCGTTTGGCCATGGTCACGAAAGGTTGATCCCGGTCATCCTACAGGGCCGGGATGAAGAGACGGTTGATGAGGACGTGCCGGGACGAGAGCATGGAGAGGAGTTTTGCAGACCTTATGGAGAAGGCGCCGGAGGAGAACACCATCCTCAATCTCTATCACCCGTTGGAAACCGTCAATGAGTATCTAGCGGTTCAGGATCTGACGGTTCAAGAGAGGGACGATACTGGATGCCAGCATCATTGCAGCGCCTTCATCCACAAAGAACCATACAGGGTAGGATAATCCCCGGATAAAGCAGAGCAGGAAGGGGAGCCAGTGGCACTTCGGCATAAAGCTTCATATCGGCGTAGACGATGGACATGGGCTGGTTCATACTGAGCAAAGACATGTTCCAGCTTGGAACGGGTCCTGGATCGTTCCCGAGTTCTTTCTTTTAGCAGCATCCAGCGGATACTGGCGACTCCCTTTCTCTTGAAGGCTGTTCTCATAGCTCACTTCTTTCAGAAGACAAGAGGGCACCACGAAAAACTGGACAACCTTCCCCACGGGATACTGTCTTACCATGAGAACGTCAGTGATGGAGAGGTTTTACATGGGTCAGCAGATTTGCTGAAATAGGGAAGTGGTAATTTCAGGAATGGAATACATGACAGCCAAGCCAACAAACTTCTCAAGGCCATCACAAAAAATTACCGTTTCCCCGCCTGAAAAGCCTGCTTGTCCATGCAAGCCCACACTCCACAACCAGCTTTTTCATAGTACTCTCAAAAGAACAGCAATCATTGACTTGAGATTCCATTTTTTCATCATTCAAAAAGATTGAGGAAAATTCTTCTGCCTTGGTCATACTCTTTCACACAGTTTTGTTATAAAATAACAGCGACTCTCTTCTAGAAGTATCTTCCAAATTGTTTTTGGCTTTTCTTATTTTACGTAATGCCCTTGAGATGATATCAAGACAATTCTCTAATTATCTATCAAGATTTTATCAGTTTCTATAAAGATGAAGAAGCGTAACAGGCCACAAGAGCGGTTGCTTCCAGGAGAGAGACCCCCCACTCTCTCCCTCTCCGAGCCATCCCACCTAAGTTGCCACAGAACGCTACAGGGATAGCCTGCGTCCATGCCACACTGCGGATAAAGCAGTGTGGCATATTTAGACTTGTCAGTTTTCATAAGACTTTTAAGAGAGAAGCAATTCCAATTGGACAGGCATTGGACCCGGCAACCAGGATTCTTCCGGTTGGGCTTGGCGGGTGGGTCGGGATTGGATGTGAGGCCCCCAGGATTCCAGAAGCTGTTTGTTCATACCATATGAGTCTTATTGTTAGACTTAATACAAGTCTTATATGAGAGTAGTGAGATGTTAACCGTAGTCGAAGCGTTCCATAATCCTCCTGAGCTTGTCTGGAACCGGGATTATGTCAGTCCCTAAGAGCTTGTTGAAAAAGCCCTCGAGGGGA
>MWLD01000061.1:15909-17232 GCA_002018045.1 Candidatus Synechococcus spongiarum LMB bulk15M | reverse complement strand
CTGATGTCACGATACTTAAAGTTCCGGTGCTTCAAGAAGCGACGTACGAAAGAGTCGGTCTGCTTGTCCTCGCAGAGCAGAACGATTGTGACGCCGCTCATTTCTCCCATCCTCGCGCCACGATTTCGGAGAGAGGAAGTCCGTCGATCACCTGCTCGGGTTGTGTGCTCACTCGCACAGGATTGGCGCCGTCCCTGTAAAACCATCTGCCGCTTGCACCTGCCATGTAATCAATGGTGACTGGATGATGAGAGAGGATCACTGCCTGCGCCAACGTTTCACCACACTGCTCGTCAATCCTGGCAAGGAAAGGTTGAATTTCCCGCAGAGCAAGATAGTTATCTGGTTCGTCAAGGAATAAAGATGTTTGACTGGGCGACAAGTGAATGAGACTGTACAGAGCTACAAGCAATCTTTGCCCATCTGAAAGTTCATCCAGACGGAAAGGTATTGTCTCATGATCTTTATCACTGCCATGAAAACGAATTTTCATGGCTCTTGAATTCTCTCCAGATTCAGTTAAGTTAATTGAATCAAATTCTGGCATTACTGCCTGTAGATCCTCGAACAACGTCAGGATGCCACGCATATTCTCCTGTGAAACATGGCGATACCAACTGACGAAATTTTCCATATGCAGATCGAGAAAGTCATCCTCGCTTCTGGCTTCAGCTTGGAAAAGTGGGGGACATGGACCCACGATAATGAACCTGGATATGGCGTGTTTGAATTCCGTCAATTTCTGGTTATCAGGTCTTGCATTCAGAGCACCAACACCCGAACAAGACCAGTTGAAGGGATAGTTTGGTCCTTGGGAATAGTCATCGTGGTAAAGCTGGGCATTACCATCTCTAAAATCAAAGATGGGGCGGTTATTATGGGTTAGTAACTCTTTGATAATTCGCATTCGGTGACGACTACGTTCATGCTGAATGACTAATGTATAGTGGTAGGTATTTTCGTTAACCGTCAAGTTGAGTTCGAAGCACTGTTCATTGCGACTGTCCCACCGGGTCAGATCTCCCGTTGACATCACCTTGTCGATTCTTGCACCGCGGATTATCAGTTGCTGAAGGAGAGACAATGCCTTCAGGACAGATGTTTTACCGCAGCCGTTGGGGCCAAGTAGAACATTTGTCTCATCCAGATTCAACTCGAAGTTGACCAAGCATAAAAAGTTGTCGATGTATAACCTTGTCAACATGATCCAACTCCGAATGCAGCCCACCACAGCCAGGAGACCATGGCGCAAACGGATCGTTGGTCTGGAATCTGCGCAGCCATAACGGCCAGGTCCGGAGCAGGAAGAAGCTTATCACATCC
>MWLD01000061.1:0-15730 GCA_002018045.1 Candidatus Synechococcus spongiarum LMB bulk15M | reverse complement strand
GGCGCCCAAGGACGGCAGACGGGTAAGATCGCCACCCATCACGGCAGCCAGATCACCCACAGCCTTGAGGAGGGGCTCGTCCTGGGCGCGGGGGTGAGCATGAGCCACGCGCCGGGCCGCCCATGGCTTCCAGTCCATCAGCAGCACCGCAGCGCGATAGGTTGTTGGCCAAGGATTATCAGGCAGCACGACCTCCAGTTGGGCCAGCCAGTGATCTGCTGCTCCGGCGTCCTGGCGCAGGATATTGAGCGCCGCCATGCTCCAGAGGGCATCCGGGGCCCGGGGGGCCTGGGAGAGACGCTGACGAGCCCAGGCTTCAACCTGTTGCTGATACAGAAAATGGCCGTCCAACTGGTGGTGCGGGCCGATCTGCTCGATGAACCGGGCCAGGCCCTGAGGACCAGCAGCCAGTCCTTGGGCCAGGACGACAAACTGCCGGGCAAAGGGTTGACCGCGTGTCGCATCAGGCCGACGCTGCCAAAGCTCCACAAAGCGTCCCTGGCTCCACGGCCACCACCGCACCCGCTGAAAACGACCGTCCTTGCGGATGCCATGGCTGAGTTGGCGGACCTGCTCCCGGTGGTGCCCCTGGTCACCCGTGGCCAGCGCTACCCATTCCGCCTGCTCCAGAACCAGGTGATGATGGGCAGGACCTCTCAAGCTACGTGCCAACAGTTGACCCTGGTTCATGCGGCCGTAGGTGGTGGCGGTGTGATCGTTGAGATCAGCGCTGCCTGGCACGATGAGCAGGGTGATGGGGGCGTTGGCTGTGCGCTGCCGCAGAAATCTCACCAGGCTGATGAGAGGAGGCTCGGTCTCTGCCCTATGAACGGCTGCCATGCGACCCATGGTGGTGTGGCCGGTAGTCAACGCCAGGGCCACAGTCAGGACGGGGAAAGCCCGCCACCAGCCCAGCCGGGTCTGTAAGGCAGAGATCAGCACAACCCAACCCAGGCTGAGCCAGAGGATAAGCAGGGGCAGCAGAGGGGCGATGTAGCGGGAATCCTTGTTGGGACTCATGGTGGTGAGCAACCAGCCACTGATGGTGCAGCCCAGCAGCCAACCCCATCCCTCCGGCAGTGCAATCCTTGACGGCTGTCGCCTCAGCAGGTTGCGCCACAGGGTGAGCATCAGCCCCGCCACAGCCCCGACCCAGGGAAGAATGCCCAACTGCTGCCACCAGAGCCGCGGATAATACAACAAACTGGCCATAGAGAACACTGGCGGATCCCCTTCGTTGGCAGCGGATACCACCACCGCCCGATAGGTGCCGCCGATGGTGGTGATCCAGTTCTGATGAAGCCAGGGAAGCAAAAGGGTCAGCGCCAAAGCCGTTCCCGCCAGGAGTTGCTGCTGCCGTTGCCGTTGCCCAACTCCGGTCACCACAGCCCAGAGATAAGGAATTGCTAAATATAGAAGGGCACTTTGCTTCACCAACAGCGCCGCTGCCAAGCAAAATGCAGCAAGCATGGCCTGAACCCAATGGCCTCCATGGGGGTAGGGTCGTTGCCAGCGCCAGAGCCATCCGAGGGCCGCTGTGGTGACTGCGGTGAGGGGGAGATCCAGGGTGAAATTCACCCGTAGGAACACTAGTCCTGGGACGATGGCTGCCAGGAGGAGAGCCACCAACGCCAGGGGAGGGGAATGGAGTTGCCGTGCCCAGCCATCCAGTACCAGCAGCAATACGCCATGCCAGAGGGCCAAGGCCCAACTGGCCTGATCCGGCGATTCACCTGCCACCGCCATAACTGTGCCGTGAACCAGAGACGCCAGGGGCGGAATTTTGGGGGACAGCAGCAACAGCTCCCGCCAGCCCCGCCATTCACCACCGGGGAGCAAGCCGAGCGCGCGGCCATGATCCACCGCACTATTCAGATAGTCAGCTTGATCCCAAGCAGGAATGGCCTGATCCGCCGCTAACCAGGCACGATCCGCAACCGTGGCCAACAACCAGACCAGCAGTAAGGGTAACCAACGCCATGAACACCGGATGAGCCAGTGTTGACTGGTCTGCAGTGGTTGTGGCTTGGAGTGAATCAAGGTCGTCTCAAAACACGGAAAATCAACAATATTCTTTTGTGAGTGTCTTCTCACCATGGGACAGTCGGTTGTGAGGAGGAGTTGAACGGGCCGACCGGCTCTTGAGGGAACCTCGAAAAAGTCAAGGGGCGAAGGTTTCCCCCTCCATGAAGAGAAAGCCCGAGCTGGAGAGTGCTGTTGTGCTCCAGCAGACTTCTCAGCCCAGATAAACCTCCACCACTCCGGGATCCGCTTGCACCTGCTCCATGGAGCCCTCGCAAAGCACCTGGCCTTGATGAAGCACGGTCACCCGGGTTTGCAGGTACCGAATGAACTCCATATCGTGCTCAATGACCAGCACCGTGTGATCTCCCGCCAGGGATTTGAGCAGATCCGCCGTGCGTTCGGTTTCCGCGTCACCGAGACCGGCAACGGGCTCATCCACCAGCAACAACTGGGGATCCTGAACCACCAACATGCCAATCTCCAGCCACTGTTTTTGTCCGTGGGAGAGGGACCCGGCCCGATGCCGGGCGCGGGGCGCCAGATTGATGACCTCCAGCAGACGCTGGATGCGTTGCCGTTGGGCACTGGTGAGACGGCGTCGCAACATACCCAGGGGAGTTTTTGGCGTACTCACCGCCAAGGCCAGGTTCTCCTGCACACTCAACTGTTCAAACACCCGTGGGCTTTGAAACTTGCGCCCAACGCCCAGACGGGCAATCTGGTGTTCGTTGCGCCCCAGCAGGGAGCGACCCTGAAAGCGCACGTCACCTGCCTGGGGACGCACCTTGCCGGTGATCACGTCCAGAAAGGTGGTCTTCCCTGCTCCGTTCGGGCCGATCACAGCCCGCAGTTCCCCGGCAGCAAGCTGCAAATTCAAATTCTTCAAGGCCAGAAAACCATCAAAGCCGACGCTGATTCCGTGCAACTCCAGGAGAGGTGGTCCAGGGTTGGGCATGGTTTAATCCTCTGCCTCTTGCCGGGCTTCCAACTCCAGGGCAGGGTAGGTGCCGAGCCGTGGTCGCCAACCGAGACGCGCCAGCAGGTGGCGGGGACCCCCCTCCTGCCACCAGCCCACTACCCCGCCTTGCAAGGTGGTCACCACCAGAAGGAACAACCCCCCCTGGATAAACAGCCAGGTCTGGGGCCAGACCTCACTGACAAGGCTCTTGGCCATGTTGATGACCAGGGCGCCTGCCATGGCTCCCCAGAGAGTGCCACGACCCCCCACCGCTACCCAGACGACCATCTCGATGGAAAAGGGCGCCGCCATGAACTGGGGGGAGACAATCCCGGACTGGACGGTGTAGAGAGCACCGGATATACCCGCCAGACCACCGGCCAGGGCAAACACTATGGTTTTGAACGGGGTAGGGTTGTAGCCAAGACAACGCAGGCGCGCCTCGTCGTCCCGGATGGCCAGCAAGACATGGCCAAAACGACCCCGCACCAGTTGACGGCAAAACAGCCAGGTCAACAACACCAGTAAAGCTGTCAGCCAGAACAGATAACGCTGAATTATATCGGATCCCACCATCTGACCCAACAACCGGGTCAGATCCGTCTTGAGACCGTTGGTGCCGTTAATGAGCTTCTGCTGGCCGTTGAAAAAGTTGAAAAACACCAGCAGGGCCGCCTGGGTGAGGATGGAGAAGTAAACGCCTTTGATACGGTTTCGGAACACCAGAAAGCCCAAAAGCCCTGCTACAACTGACGGCACCAGCCCAATGGCCAGCAGGGTGAACCATGGGGAATGGAAGGGTTCCCAGAACCAGGGCAGTTGTTGTACCCCGTAGAGACCAAAAAACTCGGGCAGTCCACCGGGGGCACGACTGCAACTGTGGCAGTTGAGTTGCAGATGCATGGCGGCGCCATAGCCGCCCAGGGCAAAGAAGATGCCCTGACCAAGGCTCAGGAGCCCCGTATAACCCCAGATCAAGTCAATGCCCAGGGCCACGATGGCCAACGAGAGATAGCGACCCAGCAGATTGAGCCGAAAGGGGGAGACCAGGCTGGGCAGGGCCACCACCAGCGCCAGGCCCACCACCCCAAGCAGCACCTGTCGCCAACGGGATTGCCAACGGGGCCGGGTAGTGGCCATGGTCTAGACCTCCGCCATGCGACCCCTCTCGGGGAACAGGCCCGCCGGACGCACCTGCAACACCAGAACAATCAGGGCAAAGACGAGCACCCGGGCCATGCTTGTGGTGGCGAAAAACTCCACGCCCTGCTCCAGCCAGGCAGGCATCCGGGGCCAAATCTCCAGCAGACGACCTGCTCCGATCACGTCGGTGAGCACGCCAATGCCGGCGGAGGCCACCACGGCTCCCCAAAGATTGCCCACACCCCCCAGCACCACCACCATGAAACAGCCGACGATGTAGTCGCCCCCCACGTTGGGACCCACGGATCCCAGCAGGGATACCGCCACCCCGGCCACCCCGGCCAGGCCGGAACCAATGCCAAACGTGAGGGCGTCCACCGTCCGGGTGGGAATGCCCAGACAGTCACTCATGGCCCGGTTCCGAGTCACGGCACGGATACGAAGACCCCAAAGGCTGTGGTTGAGGAACCAATAGACCGCCAACACCGCCAGGACGGTGAGACCGATAATCACCAGCCGGGGAATGGGCAGGGTCCAATCCCCAAGATCCAGGCCGCCCCGTAGCCAACGGGGAGCTGTCACATCCACGTTACGGGCACTGGCACGGGCCAGCTTGGGCATGGCGTCACGAATCCATGCGGTAGAGACCACCGCCACCGCCACCGCCACCGCCCAACTGCCAAGCCGGAGCAGCCAGGGACACTGCCGAGGACTCCATAGCCGGTTCAGCGCCAATGATCCCACCAGACCCAGTAGGGCCGCCAGCCAGAGACCCGTTGACCAGGCCAGGGGGACGGTGCGCACAAACTGCTGCAGAATGAGGCTCACCCCCCACGTGGCCAACAGGGTTTCCAGTGGCCTGCCATAGAGACGACGGATCACACTGCGCTCCAACAGCAACCCGACCAGGCCGCTCACCAGAAACGCCACCACTACGGCAACAAAGATATAGGCCCCAAACAGAGGCGCCAACAGGGGCAGCTTGAAGAAGCTCTGGACCACATAGGTGGTGTAGGCCCCCAGCATCATCAGTTCCCCATGGGCGAGATTAATCACACCCATGAGGCCGAACACAATCGCCAACCCCAAGGCGGCAATCAGCAGCACAGAACCAATAGCAACCCCGTTGAAGAGGCTTTCAAATAATAACGTCACAGATCAGGCTGATTGTTCTTCCTAAACGATTGGCAGGTTCCCTCCGGTATTCAGAGGAGATACTTCTCGCCTTTGTCGGGATCACTCCAATCGCAGGCATAGCCCTTGGAGCTGGGCTCAAACTGATTCCAGGCCTGGGGATTGATGGGGCCGTCACTGGTGCTGAGGATTTCGAATTGCCCATCAGGTGTGACCTGGCCAATGCGCACAGTCTGGGAAACGTGATGGTTGGGCATCACTTCAATGGGACCCTGGGGTGCGTCAAAGGTGACGCCAATGAGGGCTTCACGCACCAGATTGTCGTCAAAACTGTTGGCTTTCTCAACACCAGCTTTCCACAGGTAGACCATGTTGTAAGCTGATTCCATCGGATCGTTCGTCACCCGATCTTCCCCATACCTGGCCTTGAAGGATTCCGTAAACTTCTGCGATGCAGGGGTATCAATGGCCTGGAAGAAGTTCCAAGCGGCAAAGTGGTCAGCCAGGTATTCAGGGCCAATGGTGTCAATCTCCACTTCAGCGATCGAAAAACTCATCACGTAATAGCCATTCTCGGGCGTGAGCCCCGCTGACTGCATTTGCTTGAAGAAGGCAACGTTCTGATCTCCGTTCAGAGTGTTAATAATGGCGCCACCATCAGGTAGGGCCCTTTTGATTTTGGCAATAATGGGAGCCACTTCCGTGTTACCCAAAGGCAGATAGTCTTCGCCCACAACCTCACCTCCGAGGCTTTCCAACTGGGCTTTGGTGATGGTATTGGATGTGCGGGGGAATACGTAATCCGAACCCACCAGGAAGAAAGGCTTGCCCGCAACCGGAGACTGCCTGAACATGAACTCCACCGCCGGCTCTGCCTGCTGGTTGGGTGTGGCGCCGGTGTAGAAGATGTTTCTGGAGCACTCCTGACCCTCGTATTGGATGGGGTAGTAGAGGAAGGCGTCCTTGGATTCAAAGACAGGCAGCATGGCCTTGCGGCTGGCCGACGTCCAACCGCCAAACACTACCGGAACCCGATCCTGGTCAATGAGCTTCTTCGCTTTCTCGGCAAAGGTGGGCCAGTCGGAAGCACCGTCCTCTTCGATCCAGGTGATTTCGTGGCTCTTGCCGTCTACGGTGACACCGCCGGCGGCGTTGATTTCCTCAATGGCCATCTTCTCCACCTCCGAGAGGGTGGTTTCGGAAATGGCCATGGTTCCACTTAAAGAATGGAGGATGCCCACAGCCACGGTGTCGTCAAATTTCATCCCGGCCGAATCCGTTGGCGCTGACCGGGGGCCACCACAGGATGCCAGGAAAAGGGAAGCGGCAAGGGCAGAGGCACCAAAAGCCCGACGAGAAGACAGGTTGAGACGCATGGAATGCAAAAACCGGACAAGCCACCGGGTGGCATTGGTTCTCATCATTGACTCAAGTCATATCCGTTCCATCACCGCCAGACTGGCGCCCACATGGGGGGCCAGGTCGATTTTGTTGATCACCAGAAGGTCGGAGCGGGTGATGCCGGGACCGCCCTTACGGGGAATTTTGTCACCAGCAGCCACGTCGATGACATAGATGCACAGATCCACCAACTCCGGGCTGAAGCTGGCGGCCAGGTTGTCCCCACCGCTTTCCACCAGCACCAGATCCAGCCCGGGCTCCGACTCTTCCAACTCCTCCACTGCCACCAGGTTGATGGAGCAGTCTTCCCGAATGGCCGTGTGGGGACAACCACCGGTTTCCACGCCACGGATGCGCTCAGAGGGTAAGGCTCCGGAGCGCAACAGGAATTCGGCGTCCTCGCGGGTGTAGATATCGTTGGTCACCACGGCCATGTGGAGTCGCTGCCGGAGCCGCTTGCAGAGCACCTCCACCAGGGCAGTCTTACCGGAACCCACCGGCCCGGCCACACCAACACGCAAAGGGCTCAACTGCGAAACAAACGGCTATACAACCCATCATGACCCAACTGGGCCATGGTGGGACCCAGGGTTTCCGGCCATAACGCCTGGGGATCCAGGCTGGGGGCCTCCGCTGCCAGTGCGGCAACAGGGGCTTGCAGTCGCAGTTGTAGCTGCTGGCCATGGCGGGCTGCCAGGGGCACCAGGCGTACCGCTGCGCTGACGAGATTGGCGGACCAACTGAATAGAAAGGCCTCCAGCAGCGGCACCGTCGGCAGTTGAAACCGCTCTCCCGCCAAGCTCCAGGACAACGCCAGCCCCGCCTCACCGGGCCAGGCGGCCAAGGGGCAACCATGATCCGCTGTCAACCGGCGCAGCACTACCAGCATGGAGCGTCCCATCTGCCGCTGCTGCCGGCGCATGGCCCCGCAACCTCGCTGGGCCAGGAGCCAGGCGTCATGACGTTCTGCCGTGGCCCGATCCCCCGCCCGCAGGGCCGTCAGACAGCGGTAAATAGTTGCCGCATCCACACGAACGGTCCCGCTGCTCAACTCTGCCGTCAGCCAGCATTCCAGACTGGCCACATCCTGCAACCGACCCTGCTGCACCATGGTTTCCAGGCCTTCGGAATAGGTGTAGCCTCCCACCGGCAGAGTGGGACTGGCCAACTGCCACAACAACTGACGGGGAGACGGGCAACGGCAGGGGGGAGACGGCGGCCAATCCTTGCTGGTCATTGCCTGGACGCCCCTCTGGCCCCATGACCGTGATGGGCAGTGGCGGTGTAGGCCCCCGGCTCCGGGTAAAACGCTTGACGGAGGGAATACACCGTCAAGCCGCGATCCTCAAGCATCTGCCGCAAGACCCCATCTGCGGGAATGAGTAACCGCCGGGGCTGGATCTCCATGAGCAGGTGGCGGTTGCCCAGGTGGTAGGCCGCCTGCAGCAATGCCAGGGTTGTGGACGCCTCCACGGCCAGCAGGTCTTCCGGAGCCGCCACCACGTCCACCACCAGTTGCCCCTGTTCACAGCCCAGCCGTTCGCCCGGCTGCAGGGGACCCGTACGGGGTAACTGCAACACCACGTCCAGACCCTGATCCGTGGTGCGACGTCCCCGCACCTTGCTGCGGGCCTCTGCAGAGAGAGACATGGTCTGTGGAGAACCCACGGGGTGGGGCGAAGCGCCACGGTGGCTGAGAACAGGGGGCAGACTCAAATCGCTTCGTGCGGTGAGACGATTCGCCGGTCACCATGGACAGTTTGCCATTACAGGATGTCCAGCCGTGCCGCAGGCCGTTGGTTCCTGCGGGCCACCATGCGGGTCAGTCCCAGGGTCTTCCCTTGATCGCAGGCCAGCATATCGGCCTCATGGCCGGGTTTGTTCAGCCGTTCGGACCATAATCGGTCCGATATCATCCAGTCTTTCCATCCGCCCGGGAGCAGGTCGGACAGTTGGACGGTTACCAGCCCGCTTCTCTCCCAGTGACGCTTCCACCAAGCCGGGCTGTGGAGGCTGAAAAGCGCCGGCTCCCAATAGGGTCTCAGGTGCTCCGGCGGCTCGTCGTCGGTCAATTCCTCCACCAGACCGGGTACGACAATTCCCATCTGCCCGCCGGGCTTCACCAGACGAGCCATGTGATTCTCCAGGTAAAGGTCACCTGTCCCGAAG
Source organism: Candidatus Synechococcus spongiarum LMB bulk15M (assembly GCA_002018045.1). GTDB lineage: Bacteria > Cyanobacteriota > Cyanobacteriia > PCC-6307 > Cyanobiaceae > Synechococcus_B > Synechococcus_B spongiarum_E. The sequence continues at coordinate 6,900 of MWLD01000061.1, read as the reverse complement.
TAATGGTAAGCGTCCACGCTCACCACGGCATCGAAAAACTCGTCGGCAAACGGCAGGGTATGGGCTTCGGCGTGAACAGGAAACACGCGATCTTCGACGCCGGCAGCCCGGAAGCGCTCCCAGTTCTCGCTGGCGTTGATCCACAAGTCCGTAGCCCATACCTGCACCCCGTACTCCTTTGCCAGGAAAACGGAGCTGAGTCCCTTGCCGCAACCCATGTCCAGGACCCGCATGGCAGGGTTGAAGTCCATGCACTCCGCCAGAGACTCCGTTAGCCACAAGGCGTTGGGACCCATCATGTTGTCCAGGATCCACGCAGGGTCATAGGTGGCCGAACGGGGGAACCGGGCCAGTTGTATTCTCCCGTGCTTCATCAGGTATGTCGGTTCCTTACTGAAGACCCAGGAACACAACAATACCCACCACACCACCAAACACGACCAAGGCATAGAACTGGGCCCGTCCTGTTTCCAGGTATTTCAGGCTTTCACCACTGCCCAAGGCCAGAAGACCGGTCAAGTTCACGGCCCCATCCACCACCTTCGCATCCACCTCCAACACCTGGCGGGCCAGGCGGCGACTGCCCTGGACGAACAACCGTTCATTGATGGCGTCCAGGTACCACCTGTTCGTCAGAAAGGCGTTCAGACCAGGCAACCGCCGGGCCACACCGGGCCCCAGTTCTACCCATCCGAGTCCATAGGCCACGGTGGCCAGGGCAATGCCCACCAGGGCAACGGCCACAGACGCCCCCGCCAGGGGCAAAAAGTGGGACCAGGAAAACTCCTCCATCAACACAATGGCCTCGTGGGGATCCAGTAACGCGGCAAAGCGGGAATTCCAGGGAACCCCCAAAAGACCAATACAGAGAGAAGGAACGGCCAGCACAAGCAGTGGCAGGGTCATGGACCAGGCGGATTCCCGTAAGGGTCCGGGCTCATGGTGGTGGTGATCCTGATCCCGGTCCCCATGACCGGCTGCTACCAGCAGTCGGGCCTGCATGGCTGCGTCGTGACCACGGAAGCTTCCTTCAAAGGTGAGGAAGTAGAGGCGGAACATGTAGAAGGCCGTGAGACCCGCCGTGAGCCAACCCACAGCCCACAGCACCTGGCTGGTGCCCAGGGCCTGGCCAAGGATTTCATCCTTGCTCCAGAATCCCGCCAATGGGGGAATCCCGCTAATCGCCAGACAACCGATGAAGAACGTGGATGCCGTGATGGGCATCTTGCGGCGTAGCCCCCCCATGAGGCGCATGTCCTGGGCCAGAACCGGTTCGTGGCCCACCACAGCCTCCATGGCATGGATGACCGAGCCCGAGCCGAGGAACAACATGGCCTTGAAACAGGCATGGGTTACCAGGTGGAACAACCCCGCGGTGGTAGCCCCGCAACCCATGGCCAGCATCATGTAACCCAACTGGGAAACGGTGCTGTAGGCCAGGCCCTTCTTGAGATCCGTCTGGGTCAGGGCAATGGATGCGCCCAGAACGCAGGTGAGGGCGGCAATGCAGGCAATGGTGAGCCGAACCTGGGGGAAAAGGCTGTAGAGGGGCTCCAGCCGAGCCACCAGGAACACCCCCGCCGCCACCATGGTGGCCGCATGAATCAGGGCCGAGATGGGCGTAGGCCCTTCCATGGCATCCGGTAACCAGACGTGGAGGGGAAACTGGGCGGACTTGGCCATGGGGCCCATGAACACCAGCAGGCAGAGCAACACCGCAACGGACCGAGACAGGTCACCGTTGGCGACGGCAGCCTCCACCCCTGTGGCCACGCCTTGAAAGTCAAGCTGGCCTGAGGCCCAGAACAGACCCAGGATGCCCAGCAACAGGCCAAAATCCCCCACCCTGTTGACGACGAAGGCCTTCTGGGCGGCATGGGCCGCCCCGGTGCGCTCATACCAGAAGCCCACCAGGAGATAGGAGCACATGCCCACCAACTCCCAGAACACGTAGATCTCCAACAGGTTGGGGCTCACCACCAGCCCCAGCATGGAGCTGCTGAACAGGGCCAGGTAGGTGAAGAAGCGCACGTAGCCCTGATCGTGGGCCATGTAGCCATGGGAGTAGATCATCACCAGCAGGGCGATGCCACAAACCACCACCAGCATCACAGCCGTGAGGGGATCAACGCAGTACCCCATCTGCAAGTGGAACGTCCCTGCATTGGCCCAGTCAAAGAGTCGCTCGTGGCTGGGCGCCCCAGCCATTTGCTCCCACAGGGTGGCCAGGCTCATCACCGTGGAGGCCCCCAGCGTGCTGGTGAGCAACAGGGCCGCCGGCCGACGCAATCGGCTCACCGTACGACTGAAGCTAACGAGCCCCAGGCCCACAACAGTGGCCCCCACGAGGGGCAGAACCGGAATCAGCCAAGCAAGATCTGCAGCCGTCGCCATCGTTACTGGATTCATGGATTGGGGGCTGTGTATCCCCGGCTCACATTAGGTAGGGATTGCGGTTTCGGATGGGTGATTTCGCCTACGATTGCCACCACATCTCGAACGAAGCAGGAGCCAGGCTTGGACAACTTGCCATTCAGCCTGGACCAGTTGCGCATCCTCCGGGCCATTGCGCGGGAGGGCAGCTTCAAGCGGGCGGCTGACAGCCTCTATGTGAGCCAGCCCGCCGTGAGTCTTCAGGTGCAGAACCTGGAGAAGCAACTCAATGTCTGCCTGTTCGACCGCTGTGGTCGCAGCGCCCAGCTCACGGAGCCTGGCCGGGTGCTGCTGAGCTACTGCGACCGCATCCTGAGCCAGTGCCATGAGGCCTGCCGGGCACTGGAAGACCTCAACAGCCTGCGGGGTGGACATCTGAGGGTTGGCGCCAGCCAGACCACAGGCACCTATCTGATGCCGCGGATGCTGGGGCTGTTTCGCCACAAGCACCCGGACGTGGTTGTTCAGCTCCACGTGCATAGCACCCGCCGCACCAGTTGGAGCGTGGTCAACGGCCAGATCGATCTGGCCATCATCGGAGGCGAGATCCCCGTGGAACTCTCCGAGCAGTTGCTGTGCCAGCCCTATGCCAATGACGAGCTGCAGTTGGTGCTGCCGCTGGAGCATCCCCTGGCGCGTCAGCCGGAATTGCAGAGAGAGGATCTCTACCGCTTGGGGTTTATCGCCCTGGATGCCCAATCCACAACCCGCAAGGTGGTGGATCAACTGCTCGGTGACGGCGGCCTGGAGGTCCAACGGCTCAGGATCGATATGGAACTCAACTCCATCGAGGCCATCAAGAATGCCGTCCAGTCGGGTTTGGGGGTGGCCTTCCTGCCGGTGTTGACGGTAGAGCGGGAACTGGCTGTGGGGAGTCTGGTGCGGGTGCGGGTTGCGGATTTACTGGTTTGTCGCCAACTCAAGCTGATTGAACACCCTTCCCGCTACTGTTCACGGGCTGCGGAGGCGTTCAAGCGGGAGGTGCTGCCCCTGTTCGCCAGTGCCGACAGTCCTGTCCGGGAGAGCAAGGTGGTAACGACCAGGGAGAAGAAGGTGTTGCCCCTCAAAAACGGCCCGTTTCGTCTCTGAGAGCGCCGCCGCTGTCCCCACTGCGGCCCAGGAAAAGATTGTCGGTGCGATCGGTCTGATAGACACAACGGACCACGGGCTGGTCCCGAATGGAACCGATGTAGGCAAAGGTGTTCATGCGCTGCTTGCACCTGCGCATGTCGTCCCCGCTTACCACCCCTTCCTTCTGCAGCACGGACCAGTTTTCCCGCCGGATCACACAGCCCGCCTGCAGCTTGGGCTGGGTGACGAAGCTGGTGACCGGATTCATGGTCTGGTACAACTCCACATCTATCACATAGGCGCTGGCGCCCCACTTCGCGCAGAACTCGGGATCCGGCACCGCCAGGTCCAGGTCCTGACTGCTGGCAATGTTGCCGCTACGGCTCCCGGAAGATTGGGTAGTGGTAATGAAGGTGCCAATGCCAATGCCCACCACCAGCACGCCTGCCAGCAACCAGAGATTGCCGAAGCGGCGAGGGGAGCCGTCTTTCCCCGGGTTGCCGGGCAACGAAGCGCGGGGGGGAGGTTCCCGGCGATCAGGGGCAGGGCGGCCCGGGGGGCGGTAGGTGGAACGACGTGGAGCCATGGCGGATTCAACGTGGTTGGGGTGTGTCCTGGTAGGGAAGTCCCATGCTGTAGTTCATGACACGGCCGTCGGGGTTGTAGGCAATGGTTCCACTCTGTAGCAACTGGCGGATCAGGTTTTCCAACGTGGTGCCAATGCGGCGCAGGTTGTAGTCGTTGAGGGGACGACCGGCACAGGCCTCCACCTGCTCCCGAAAACGTTGCTGCACCTGTTGCAGTGCGCCGTCGTTCCAGAGAAATTCGTTGTCCGGATCCACGTCCAGGGTGAGTTTGTCGTTGGCGGGCGCCAGAACTCCGTTGTCGTCTACGCACGCCGAAAAGATACGGACATGGCGGGTTGTGCATTTGACCATGGACGGGAGCTGGTCTGGGCTCATGACGGGAGAGGGTCGGGGGAAAGACCGTATTCTGACCGGCGACGCCAGCGGCAGAGCTGTTCTCCACCTCCCAGAGAACGGTTTTCCACGGAATACCACAGGTTCGGGGGGATCAAACGTCCGTCTTCCAGCCAGAGACGACCACCCCCCAGCAGTTGGGGACAGAGGGTGAGATGGAGTTCATGGAGGAGGTCGTGGACCACCAGCGTGGTGGCCAACCGGGCGCCCCCCAGCACCACCAACCGCCGCCATCCCTTTCGGGCCATGGTTCGGGGCAACGCCTGCCAGTGGGGGAGGGGAACGGCGCCCCGGAACCACGGCGGAACCTGATCCACCTGCGCCTGCCCTGGAGCCAGCCACCAGTGCTCCAGCGGTTGCTGAAAGACAGGCAAGGCGCTATCCAGTCGGGCTTGACGCGAGACCACCAGCAGGTGGGGCTGGCAAGACCGCTGCTGCCGCTGGCGCTGCCGGAGCAAATCCTCCCCATGAATCAGACAGGTGCTGCCATGGGCCCGCAGGGTGCCGGCACCCACGAGGCAGGCATCGGCCCAGGCGAGACACTCTTCCAGCACACGACGATCCGCTGGTCCCCCCAGACTGGCGGCCCCCCCCTGGGGCGGCGCCAAGCGCCCATCCAGGCTCACCGCCAGCACCAGGCGCAACTGAGGATCCGTGCCCCCATGGTGATCACGGGAATCCACTCGATCAACGGCTGGCAAGGGTTTGGAGGGCCTGGGCAAGGGGACGATCGTTCACCGGGGACTGGGCGTAGACCTCTGCAGCGTTGTTGGGGCTTTCCTGAAGCCGCACCTTATGCAACCGTGCCCCGCAGCGGGTAACGGGCTGCCTGAGCAGGTCACAGATGTGCAAGGCAATGTTTTCCGCGGTGGGGACCGTGGTGGCGAAATGGGGAACGTCCTTGTTGAGGAAGGTGTGGTCAAACGGCTCGGTCACGACATCCTGGACCACCTGCTCCAGTGCAGCCAGGTCACAGAGCATGCCGGTGCGCTCGTTCATGGTCCCCTGCACGGTCACCTCCAGGTGGTAGTTGTGCCCATGACCATGGGGCCGGGCGCATTTCCCGTAGGTGGCTACGTTCTCTTCAGGGCTCAACTCGGGTCGCGCCAGGCGATGGGCTGCCGCGAAATGGGTGGAGATGGTGAGGAAAGCGTCCATGGTTTGACCAAAATAATCCGCCCGGAGGCGAGGGTGTTCATACAGACGAATGCCCACCACGGGAAGGCTGGGCTTGAGTCGCTGCCATATGCAGTGGCAAAGCCACTCGGTGCAAGGCAACTTGCTGGCCAGCTCCGGCCATGTGGTATTGAGAAAGCTGAAGTCCAGGGGATCTGTCACCTGGCAACGGATGTGGCGCTTCACCTCCGACAGGTTCAGCACCATGCCGTTGGCGTCCAGCGGACCGGCCATTGTGACCACCAACTCGTAATTATGGCCATGGCCATGGGCACGACTACAGCGCCCGAAGCGGGCTTCGTTGTCGGCGGCACTCAACTCCGGCAGCCAGTAGCGGTGACTGGCGCAGAACGTGGCCCGCCGCGTAATGAGGCACAATCGACCCTCGCCATGGGGCGCTGCTGTGCTGGCGCCGTTGCTGGCGATGGCTGCTGCGGCAGCGGGGGCCGCGATCATGGCCGTCATCGCCATTTGTGAAGCTGAGTTGATCCTAACCGGGATTCCCTATGAACCGTGCCCGGAACTACCGCCCCCTCCGCCAGCGACTTGCTGGCGCCAATCTTTATCTGGTGGGGATGATGGGATCCGGCAAGTCCAGCGCGGGACGGATCATGGCCCGGCTGCTGGGCTACCGCTGGCTGGATGCCGACCAGGTACTGGAGACCGCCGCAGGGCGCACGATTTCCACCCTCTTTGCCCAGGAGGGGGAGGAGGGGTTTCGGACGATGGAAACCGCAGTGCTGCGCCAAGTGGGTCAATGGCATTCCTGTGTTGTCTCCACCGGCGGCGGTGTGGTTGTTCGTCCAGGTAACTGGGGGATCATGCGGCAGGGGCTGATCATCTGGCTGACCGCCTCAGCGGAGTTGCTGCTGAAGCGGCTACGGCAGGATCCAACCCCACGGCCGCTTCTGCAGTGTGCCGACCCCGCCCAGCGTCTCCGGGAACTCCTGGCGGCGCGGGAATCCTTCTACGCCCAAGCAGACGTGCGCATTACACAGACCGAGACCATGACCTCCGAAGCGGTGGCCGCCGCCGTGCTGGAGGCTCTGCCAATGGCTCTGCAAGCACCGCCCCATGGAGACAAGGGACCCTCCACAGACCAGTGTGACGCCGTTCCGTAGAAGCACGTCCGACGTTGGTTTTCCGATTCGTGCATACGGCGGACCAGCAACCGGGCAAGGGGTTGGCCAACATTCCGGGTGATGCTGGTGGGGCACTGCGCGACCGGCACATCGAGACC
>MWLD01000037.1:15364-28280 GCA_002018045.1 Candidatus Synechococcus spongiarum LMB bulk15M | reverse complement strand
GTCAGGTGGGTTCTTGGCAAAATGGGATTCTTCCCTGACCGCTGCTCATAGGTACCCAGAACGCCTGAAACCCCAGTGTTCACGGTAGTGTTGCCCCAGTGGCAACAGCGCCAGGTTCTCATCCGGAATCGGGATTCGATTCTGCAAAAGCAACAGCAACTGGACCAGCAGCGGCAAGCACTTGCCACGGCACAGCAGCAGGTGCAGCAGGAGGTCAATCGTCAGGCCCAGATTCTGGCGCTCATTGCCCCTACGCACCAACTGGACACCATGCTCACCGCCCTGGCGGAAGCCGCCCAGGCCCACAACGTGCATCTTGTGCGCTACGAACCCCGCCAGCCTGTTGGTGTCGCCCCATCCGCCCCTGCTGCTCAAGCCGGGGAAGACGCATCAGCGACTACCGAAGCGGAGCAGAAGCCCGATGGATCGGCAGGAGATCCTCTGCTGGCTACAGGCCTGAAAAAACAGGAGGTTTTGCTCACCTTTGAAGGGGATTACGACAACATCCTGGCGGTCCTGCAAAGGCTGGAGTTGTTGCAGCCCCTGACGGTGGCCCATGACGTAAAGCTGGAAGCGCATTCTCCTTCAGCGGATCAACCCCGATCAACCCGGACTGCGACCACCCGCATGAATCTGAGATTGACGGTTTATATGCGGGCACAAGAGGCCAGGTGAATCTGGTTGCCGGGTCAGCCGAAGACCGCCAGGAAACGTGAGCCGAGGAGATGATTCAGAGGGGTGGCGCTAAAGGCTGCCGTGGCGGCCCCAATCCAGCGATGGGACCACCAAAACACCGCCACAGCCAGCAAGACGCCCCCATAGGCAGGGCGCAGAAATTCCGACAACACCAGTTGTTGTCGCCCATCCAACACCGCTTGAAAGGGAACTACGGAGGTGGTGCGGCGGACCTCTTCAAACGCTTCGCCAAAGCGTTGGTGCAGTCGCCGGTCCCCGTGCCATACGGCAAACAGGTGGTGAGCCATGAGCCCCAGGCTGGCGACAAGGGCAAAGCTGGTGCCTAGCCACAGGGTGTGGGTGCAGCACCAGAGAAGTTGACCCACCATCTGGGGGTGGCGACTGATGCGCAAAATCCCTGTGGTGTAGAGACGCACCCGGGGCTTGAGCAGGGCTGGAATTTCCAGCAAGTGAAAGGTAGCTGGATAGAGGAAGACAAAACCCAGTGCCGTCAATACCCACACAGCAGTCACCATGCCCGGTACCCCCTGCAGATTCCACAACCGCAAGCCGTCGTAGCGGTGGGTCAGGAAGTAGGCGACGAGCAGCACTGACATGGGTAGGCTGGCGCCCACAAAGATCAGCCGCCACAGTCTGACGCCCAGGTGTTGTTCTCCCCAGGGCCGCAGGGCGGCGCCACCGCTATGGATGACGGCAAATCCCAGGAGCAGCAACAGCATCACCAGACTTGTGTGATGCATGGGGACGACCTCAGTGGAGGTTGGGAGGGGTGGCCATGGGCGGTGGCGGCATATCACTCACCTGCACCCGCTTGCTGGTAATCAACGTGCCGTTGGGGTGTACCAGCATGACGGTCCAGGTTTGACCACCGGGTGTGTAGGGCGCCTGGACGCGTTTGAATAAGCCACCGGCATTGAGGGTGGTGAGTTGAATGGTGGGAGCACCCATGGTTTCCACTTCATAGGGGCCGACCTCCAGGATGCCCCCCGCCAGCAGACCACTGTTGAGGGGTTCATCCAGAATCACGTCCACGTCGTAGCGTTGGCCGGTCAGCACGGCATCGGGGATTTGCAGGGTCACCGGCAGCCGCTGATCGCCGCTGTAGACCCATGATTCCTCCTTGAGCACCTCCTGGTTAAGGATTTGCCCTTGATGGCTGGAGACCGCCAGGATCTGCGTGGCCTCCAGTTGATAGGGAACGCCTGCAACCTCTCCCATGCCGCGGACAGACAACTCCAACCGCGCCCGGCCGTCCGCGAGGGGCTGGCCTTGGCTCACCTGCCATGTGAGGGGACCGAACTTTTCCGTCAGCCGCCCCAGCCGGGCCGTCAACTGCTGGGAGTCCACCGTCCCCTCCTGGTCAATCAAGGCTGTGAGGCCTGCGGTATCGTTGTTATTCAGCGCTTGGTGGAGACGGTCCACCAGTTGGCTTTCCAGCCGTGCCGCTTGTCCAGGCTGGAGCAAGGAGGCGCCAGCCAAAGCCCATGTGACGGTGAGCAGTCGCTTGGCAAAAATGGACATGGGGTGCGCTCCTGGAAGCTTCCTGACTAAGGTACGCGTTTTTGTGGGGGGATCGCCATGGCGCGCCTGCTGATTGCCGCCAGCGGCACCGGCGGCCATATCTTCCCGGCGTTGGCTGTTGCAGAAACGCTTCCCCATTGGGACATCCATTGGCTGGGCACGCGGGAGCGCCTGGATGAACGCCTGGTGCCCAAGCGTTATCCCCTGCACCGGGTAGCCCTGGGCGGCTTGCAAGGGGGGTGGCGGGAGCGGCTGCTGCGGCTGATCCAGTTGCTTGTGGCGGTCCGGACCGTGCTACGGCTGCTGCACCGACAACGCATTACCGTAGTGTTCACCACAGGGGGTTACATTGCTGCCCCCGCCATCCTGGCGGCGCGCCTGGCTGGGCTGCCGGTGCTGCTCCACGAGTCCAACGTAGTTGCCGGCCGCGTCACCCGCCTGCTGGGTGGCTGCTGCAACGGGGTGGCCCTGGGATGGAGCTCAACCAGACTTGGCCGCCCACCTGCCCACGTCCGGTACACAGGAACACCTGTGCGCTCCGACTTCTACCGCCTGGCTCCGTTGCCGGAATGGGTACCCCGTGGATCCGGCCCGCTGCTGGTGGTGATGGGCGGCAGCCAGGGGGCTCGTGGCTTGAATCAAATGGTGCGGCAACAGGTCCGGCCCTGGCTGGAGGCAGGATGTCGGGTGGTTCATCTCTGTGGGCGTAACGACCCGGAGATGGGACGTTTGCGGAATTCAGCCTATGTGGAGCGCCAATTCACAGGGGAGATGGCTGGTCTGCTTCAGCATGGGGACCTGGCCGTCAGCCGCGCCGGAGCTGGCAGCATCAGCGAACTTGCGGCAAGCCGTTGCCCAGCGGTGTTGGTGCCTTACCCCCATGCATCGGATCAACACCAGGAGTCGAACGCTGTGGAAGTTGCAGCTCTTGGAGCTGCGGTCATCGTCCACGAAAATCCTGATGGACAGGCACTGGGCCGCGCCGTCCGGCGACTGCTGGGACCTCGTCTACAAACGGCGTCCCCTGCTGTGGACCCACTGGTGGCCATGGCCACCGCCATGGGACGCTTGGCCAGGAGCAATGCAGGGGCGGACGTGGCGAAGGCGTTAGAGACTCTCGGCGAGTGGAACCTCAAGCGGGAAGGCCACCGTATCCACCGGAAGTGACGCTACGGATTCAACTGATCCGGAAGTGGTATTCCCTCAGCGATGAAGCCATGGAGGACGACTTGATTGATAGTGCCTGCATCCGCCGTTTTGCGGAAATCGATCTTGTCACAGAGGACATTCCGGCTGCCACCATCATCCTGGCGTTCCGTCACTTTCCGGAGCAGCACCATCCGGGAGAAAAGATTTTCCAGGCAGCAGGGGAGCATTTGCGCGAGGAAAGCCCGCTGCTGCGGGAAGGCAAAGATGCATATCGGCGTGGACAAAGACTCCGGGCTGATCCATTGGGTGTCCACCACGGACGCCAACGTCCATGACGTGAGTGTAGCTGCAGAGTTGTTGCATGGTGAAGAGAGGGTAGTGCATGTCGATGCCGGGTATCAGGGCTTGGAGAAGCGAGAAGAGACGGCAGGACAGGATATGGAGTGTCGCATTGCCATGAGAGTGGAGCAGGGCTGCTGACTGCATCAGGCTCCGGAAGGGCAATTGCTCCATTGACGGGAGCGGGCTAAAGCCCATATCAGAGCCGGAGTGGAATACCCGTTCCGGGTAATCAATTAGAAGTAAAAACGGTCTTTTGACCCTGTAAACGCTCTATCAGCTACATAATTCAGCTCTTTCTCTCCTATTCCCAACTTGAATACTGGTTTCCCGGTCTTTCCTTAAAGACTGGGTGACGACGAGTAGGCGCTTTTAGCCTTCAAAATCATCTTCGTACAACCGTGAACGGGACTGGGCAGGTCGAGATCGATGAGCCCTATATCGAGATCGACAAGCACAGTTGCCACAACGTGGTTCCTGTGCAGGCCAAGGGCGGGAAGGATCAGATCGGCATCGTGCAAACGAGCCAGGACATTTGCTTCGTCAAAGATAAACTCCCAGGCATACGCTGCAGGGCAATCACTGCACAGTTCATGGACCCACAGATCGCTGCGCTCTTCGAGTTGACTCTACAGAATAACGAGATCAAGGTTGTCGAAGAGCGACACTATCAGCTTGTTCCTGTGAGGGATCTTGATCAGATGGCGACCAGGAATTATCGGGACTAAAGGCCTTTTGGATTTAGGCTGATCAGCGATTCAGGAGCAGTCGGAGGTCTTGTAGAATAGCTCGGTTTACAAATCATATGCAGGATCTGTTGGTTGTGGCGGCAAGATACGCACGTGAGGAGGGATTCTCCAGCTCGACACCTTGAATCCGTCCTAAGGTATCTTTTTTACGTTCTTCCGGGCAACATGAAAAATCACCGTTCCCCCACCTGAACAAGCCTGCTGTTCCATGTCAAATCCTCCTCACCACTGAGGTTATCACGGTGAGACGGCATCCCATAGGGAAGGTTGTCCAATATTTCGTGGCGCCCTTCTGTACATTGAGCATTGTGCGTTGACCATCGGCAAGTCGGTCATTCACCCCAAATGCACAGGCTGACGGTCATCGGGTCCTGGCCCCATAGACACCTTCACCATGGCATGGCGTAGCACCTCGCCTTCCAAGTGGTAGCCACGTTGCAGCTCTTCCATCACCACGTCTTCTTCATACTCCTGGCTGGGCTCTCGCATCACCGCTTCATGGAGAGCCGGATCAAAGACTTGCCCCTCAACCTTCATGGATGCCACGTTTAGCCGCCGCAGGGCTGTGACCAACTGCTTATACACTCCTTGATAATGTTGATGCACTTCCAAAGCACTGAGTGTCTCAAGCTTCTCGGGTGAAAGCCCTTTGCGTGCTCTCTCAAAGCTATCAACAATGGGCAATATCTCACGCAGGGCTGCACAGGTATATCGAAGCTTAAGCTTATCCTGATCACGTTCACTGCGACGACGGAAGTTATCGAATTCAGCGGCACGGCGCATGATTTGATTGTCTTTCTCCTCGAGCTGCTGCCGCTGCTGTTTGAGCTGCTCGTCCATGGCCTCCTGCCGTTGTTCCAGCTTGGACACCCGTTCCTCAAGAGACGTCTCGGGGCTTTGGCTTGGTGGCAGCGGCTGCTCCGCTGCCTCAATCGCTTCCCCCTGTCGTTGTTCCAGCCTGGATACCCGTTCCTCGACGGACTCCCCCGGGCTTGCCGTCAGCGGTTGCTCCGAACCCTCGTCGGCTTCCGCCCGGTCTGCATCTCCCCCGGGCTCCGGATCACCGCCGGACACGACCGGTACGGACTCCGCTGTTTTCTCCGGATTGGACAATCCACCTGCCTGTTGAGCAGAGGATTCAGCCACAGCCTCCGGGGACGGGTCCTCCTCGGATGGGATGGGCATGGGCATGGCAACGCCAGAGGGTGACACCTCGCCTTGGTCGGGGGCGGGGATGGACTGACCGTGGTTCTGGCTGCTCATAACAACAGGCGAGGGATTTCCAGGAACCCATCTTGGCGGTTCATGGTTCCTGGCCACAAGAGTTTGCTTTGGGGGGAAGGCCGCACTTCGTGGGAAGTCTGAAGCCCAACTCCCGCGTCGGCAATGTGACCACCCAGCCCTTCCCAACCTTGACACCAACCGAACCAGGACCGTTGCCAGAGGCAGGGTGGCGACTGGTCAGTGAGGGATTCTGCAGTGAGCAGCAGGTGCGCATGGCCTTTCACCGCTGCCGCAACGGCGGGGACAGTTTGGTCCCGGCTCTTGAAGCTCTCGCCGGCCGTTCCGTCTCCACCCACCAACAGGTCCGGAGCCTGCAGGAGCTACAACGCCTGGAGCAACAACTGCTCTATGGATGCCGTCTGGCCAACGTGCAACAGGTGGTGAGCCAGACTGACGACCTGCCGGGATTGTGTCGGCAGTTTTTACCTCTGGAGCAGTGTAATCGGCTGCTGTGCCTGCCAGTGCAATGGCAGGAAAGTTGTCGTCAGGTGACCGTCCTTCTTGCCGCAGGTCGTGATGACAAACGGCGGCAGGACGTTGAAATCATGGTCCGCCAACAGGGGGCTGTGGCTGTGTTTCAACTGGTGCTGGAGGCGGAGCTGCAGGAGGTTTTGGCCCGATTGCAACTCCAGGACCAAACCATGGACATCCATCCCTTGCCCAGCAGCGAGCCTGGTGACACGGACGAGCAGAACCGTGCCGAGGCCACTGACCTGGCTGTAACCGGAGCGGCGGCGGACACCTCGCCAGCAGTGGCCATGGCAGACAAAATCCTTATGCAGGCTCTGAGTCAGGGAGCCAGCGACATCCACGTGGAACCCCAGGAGGATGAGCTGGTGGTGCGTCTACGCCAGGACGGGGTGTTGCAGAAGACCTACAGCGGTTTGCCCAAACAGGTGATTCCTGCCGTCACCTCACGCTTCAAGATCATGGCGGATCTGGATATTGCCGAGCGACGACTTCCCCAGGACGGTCGCATCCGCCGCCGCTTTCATGGCCGCACCGTGGACTTCCGCGTCAGCAGCTTGCCCAGCCGCTACGGGGAAAAGATCTGCCTGCGGCTGCTGGATCACAGCACGGTGCAATTGGGCCTTGATCAACTGATCACCAACGAGGTGGTGCGCACTTCGATTCAGGAGATGGGCACACGTCCCCACGGCATGGTTTTGGTCACAGGACCCACCGGCTCGGGCAAATCCACCACCCTGTATGCCCTGCTGTCCTTGATGAACCAGCCGGGCGTCAACATCAGCACCGTGGAGGATCCGGTGGAATACACCTTGTCCGGCATTACCCAGACCCAGGTCAACCGGGAAAAAGGCCTGGATTTTGCCATGGTTCTGCGGGCCTTCATGCGCCAGGATCCCGACGTGTTGCTGGTGGGGGAAACCCGGGACCGGGAGACGGCCAAAATCGCCATCGAGGCTGCCCTTACCGGCCACCTGGTACTGACCACACTGCATTGCAACGACGCCCCCAGCGCCATTGTGCGCCTGCAGGAGATGGGCGTCGAGCCTTTTCTGGTGGCGGCCTCTCTGCTGGGGGTGGTGTCGCAACGGCTGTTGCGCCGCGTCTGCCCCGCCTGTGCCGTGGCCTATTGTCCCCGTCCTGAAGATCTGGCCAGGGTGGGGCTTCTGACCAGTGGAGATACGGAACTGCGCTTCTATCGGGCCTGTGTCGGCACCCCGGGAGCACTGGGCTGTAACCAGTGCGGTGGCAGTGGCTACCGGGGACGGGTGGGGGTCTATGAGGTGCTGCCGGTGGGGGAGGAGATTGCCGCGGCAGTGGCTCGGGGCGTCACAACGGATCAACTGCGCCGCATGGCTGTGGCAGCGGGCATGACAACCCTGCTGGGCTACGGCCTGGAGTTGGTCCTCCAGGGCATCACCAGCCTGGAGGAGGTGGAGCGGGTGTTGCTGACCGATGTGGGCCTGGCCACGGAACGACGGGCCAGGGCCCTCAGCTTCCTCAGTTGTCCGCAGTGTGGCGCCGGGCTGCGGGATCAGTGGCTGGAGTGCCCCTATTGCTTGCAGCAGCGTCCTACCTGATGCCAACCATGCACTACACCGCTACCTGTCGAGACAAACGGGGCGCCACCAAAACCGTGGAACTGGAGGCCGCCAGCCTCGTGAAGGCACGCCGCATCCTGCAGCGCCGCCAGTTGACTCCTGTCACCATCCAGACCCTGCCGGAGCACTCCCCGTCAACGGGATGGACGTTCACGTTACAGCGCTCGCCCAGCCGCCGGGAACGGGCTGTCTGGGCCAGCAAGCTTTCCGCCCTGGTCAGTGCCGGCGTGCCTATTGTGCGCGGCCTGGACCTGGTGGCCGAGCAACAACGCTCTCCCCTGTTCAAGCGGGCTTTGGCAGCTGTCTCCCTGGGGGTGCGGCAGGGAGACAGCCTGGGGTCGGTCATGAAGCGCTGGCCTCGGGTCTTCGACGCCATGACCGTGGCCATGGTCATGGCCGGGGAGGCCGCCGGGGTGATGGACGAGGTCCTGGCCCACCTGGCCATCGTTCTGGAGAGCAACGCCAAGCTGGAAAACCAGCTACAGCAAGCCATCACCTATCCCCTGATGATTTTGATCATGGCGGTGGGCGCCTTTTTGGGCATGACCGTCTTCCTCATTCCCACCTTTGCCGGGGTCTTTGCCGAACTGGGCGCCGAGCTGCCGCTGTTTACACAGATCATGGTGAACCTGAGCCAGTGGCTGCGCTCACCGTGGGCAGTGGCGGCTTTGTTGATGCTGCTACTGGCCTTTGGCGGGCTATCCATGGCCCGGAACACCCCCCGAGGTCGCCGTCGGTGGGATGAGTTCGCCTTGGCTCTGGTGGTGTTCGGCGCGTTACTGCGCAAGACCGCCACCGCCCAGTTCTGCCGCACGTTGGCTTGCCTCATCCGTGCGGGCGTGCCCATCCTTTCCGCCATGGAGATTGCCCGTGCCGTGATCCGCAACGGGGTCATCGACCGTTCTGTTGCCCAGGCCCAAAACAGGTTGGAAGAAGGGGAATTGCTGAGCACTGCTCTGGGAACCCAGAACGTGTTCCCCCATATGGCCATCAGCATGGTGGCCATTGGCGAAGAAACCGGCCAGATGCATGTCATGCTGGCCAAAATTGCGGACTTTTACGAAGCAGAGGTCACCACCACCCTCAAAACCCTCACCGCCATGGTGGAGCCCATGATGATCCTCGTGGTGGGCGGCATTGTGGGTTCCATTCTGATGGCAATGTATCTGCCCATGCTCACCGTGTTCGACCAGATTCAGTAGACCGGCTTCCGTGAACCGCATCAGGCCAGCGCCAGCCAGGTGGCAACCGCATCTGCCCAACCCACGGCATGGGGTGCGCAGGCCAGTTGGTAATCCCCTGCAGCGATGGCGGGCTGAAGGCGGGGGTGGGGACCGTTGGCGCCGGGAATGACAACGGCTTGATCCGCGGCATCCAGAAGCGCCTGGTCGTTGGGAGAGTCCCCCAGGGCCAACACCGTACGCCGCCGGGGATCAGCACGACGCAAGGCCGCCAGAGCCAGGCCTTTGTCGCTGCCGGGGGCAATCAGATGGGCAAAGCGGTTGCCCTGCAACACCTTGAGACCCCGTGCTGCCGCAAAGGCCTCCACCGCTTCAATTTCAATGGCCTGATCCTCTGCCAGCACAAAAGGTACGCTCCAGCAACGCCGGGCTGCCAGGGCTGCCCCTTCCGGTGCGAGTCCGGTGCGAGCCATGAGATCTTCCCGGGACAGATCCTCAAGGGCGAAAAACCGGGTGTTCAGTTCTGCGGCCAAGGTGTCCAGCAGGGGCCGTAGTCGCTGACTGGGCCAGCCCAGAGGCATCACGACACCTCCGCCAGGGCCGGGCTGATGGGGTGTCTCCAACTGCCAGCCCTTCGGGTGGGGGAAGTGGATGGCGCCGCCGTTTTCCACAATGTAGGGGCTACTGAGGCCTGCGGCGGCCTGGAATCGCTCCACCTCCTCAGCCGTCTTACTGGTGCAGGGAACGACCGGAACACCCTGCTGTTCCAGGCGCCGCAAGAGGGGCGCCGCGGCGGAAAAGTCGTAGGCATGGTCCAGCAGGGTGCCATCCAGATCGGTGACCACGAGCCACCGGCTGGCCACGGAGCGGGATGAAGGTGTTTGCATGGTGTGGTCAGACTGCCTGAAGCCAGAGCACCTCGTAGGGACTGAGCGCCAGCCTCCGGCTGTCAATGGTGCGTTGGCTGAGCCGGTCTCTCCAGCATCCGTTGTGCTGGGGGGCAAGGAGGGAAAGGTTCAACTCCACAGCCTCTTCACGGAAACTCTGCACCACCCATACAGCACCGGGATCGTCCCTGTGGCCGCGCTGCAGAATGACCATATCGTTGCGCTCAGGGCTCAGCAGCGCCATAGGAGCCTCCGGGTGAAATGCGGAAAGCCGGGCGCGAATGCCCAGGACATGGGCCATGAGGATGCGGATCACGGCTGCAGGACTGTCGGTGTCCTCCAGATCCCGACGCAGCGCCTGGAGATCGAAGCGGGTCCGGTTCAGGTCACGGCGGCAGCCGGTCTTGCAGTAGGTCGGGTGATCGTTGCCAGCGGCCAGGAGGGTAGGCAGGTAGAAGGCCGGTACACCCGGCAGGGCCATTACCAGCAACTGGCTGGCCAGGAAACGCTCCAACTGAAGGCGGCGCGGGGTAGTTGCGGGTCCCGCCATGGCGCTCCACCAGGCAATATTCAATTCATAGGGGCTCAAGCTGCCGTCCGCTTCGGTGCGGTGACTCACCAGCCCACCCCGCTCCTCGCAGCGCATCAGCAGGTTGTGGAGTCGCTCAGGGCTGATGAGTCCCTCCGCCGGACGCAGACCCACGCCGTCGTGGGAAGCCGTGAAGTTCAGCATGGTGCTGCCTTGGGGCAGTCGAGGCCAACGGACCAGCCAGCGGTTGATCAGGTCGCAACTGTTGGAGAGAATGGCTTCCAACAGCAGGGGTGGCAAGGGAAAGTTGTAGGCAATGTGGGCTTGGTCGCCACTGCGCAGGTAGGAAAGATTTTCCTCTTCCGGAACGTTGGTTTCCGTGAGCAGGACGCCGTTGCCGGTGTACTGCTCCAGAAGGAGACGAAGGGCCTGCACCAGGATGCGGGTTTTGGGGCGGTGCAGGCAGGTGGTGTCGGGGTCTTTCCAGAGAAAGCCGACGGCATCCAGCCGAACCCAGTCGACACCGTGGTCCACGTAGGCGCGCATCAGTTGGGCAAAGGACTCCAGCACCTCCAGCCGGCCCCAGTCCAGGTCCACCTGATCTGGTCCGAAGGTGGTCCAGACCGGCCGCAGACCCTGATGGGTATCCATCAGGGTGAACAGTACCGAACTGCGGGGACGGACCACATGGTCCCAGCCCTGCAAGTCTGCGGGCGCCAACACCATGGACGATCCAGGCTCCAGGCCACGGCGAAACTGCTGCACCCAGGGATGGGATGCGGAGACATGGTTGACCACCAGGTCCGCCATGAGGCGGCGGCCATGGGCCAACTCCCGTAGATGATGCCAGTCCCCGAAATGGGGCTCCAATCGGGTGTGGTCACAGACGGCAAATCCCCGATCACTGAAGGAGCGCAAAAACGGCAACACATGGAGAATCGGCAGTGGCACTGTGCCGTAGTCCTGTGACAAGAAGCGGTGCAGCACCGCCAGTGCGGGTTCTTCAGGCGCGGTGACGGTATCGGCGTAGGTGATAAGAATGGCGGTGGACTGATCCCAGCGCTGGCCAGTCGTCGATTGACTAGGGGGCGCCTCCTGGGGAAGTAGTTGGCGCAAGCGGGCCAGCAGGTCCGGTTGGGGATAAATGCTGTGCAACAAACGGCTCAGCTTTTGACTGATAACCGCCGTGTCCTGCTCACCTGCAGCCTTGCTCTCTGGCACAATTCCTGGTTGCAAGTGTTGATGACGGTAGATTCCTGATCACGCTGCCAAGGCACTGGCCCGTTCACAAGGGTTTCGATGGATTTTCTTCAGGACGCCATTAGCACTGTTCACAATCACCGCCCCATTGATGCCCGCCAGGAGCAGCGCTTCAATGAGCAGTTGGCCCAGCGTCGGGCCTGTGTCTTGATTCCCTGTCTCTTTGACGAACTGCGTCGTCCTGCCCTGTCGTTGACCCGGGATGTACTGGCTCGCTTTTCCAACCTGAGCCACCTGGTAATTGCTCTGGCTGCAGAGCATCAGGACGAGGTGGATCAAACAAGGGCGTTTTTCCAGGAGATGCCCTTCCCGGTCCAGGTGCTCTGGACCAACGGTCCTGTGCTGCGCGACTTCATGGCCCACACTCATGATGCCGGCCTGGACGTGTTGGGGCCAGCAGGCAAGGGTTGGGCCGTGTGGGTGGGCCTGGCAGCCGCCACCTTGGAAGCGGAGCTCATTGCCCTGTTTGATGCGGATATTCGCACGTTTAACCCCTCCTATCCCGTGCGGATGCTGAGCCCTCTGCTGGAGCGCCAGTTCGGCGTGGCTTACGTGAAAGCCTTCTACAGCCGGCTCTCCCTGGAGGAAAACCGCATGCATGGGCGGGCCACTCGGCTGTTTGTGATGCCCATCCTGGATGCCCTGCAGCAGTTGGTGGGTCCCCAAACCCTGCTGAGCTACCTGCACGCCTTCCGCTACCCCCTCTCCGGAGAGTTTTCCTTTACCGCGGATCTTGCCCTGAACCTGCGTGTTCCCTGTGACTGGGGCCTGGAAATGGGCCTCTTGGCAGAGGTGTACCGCAATCTCACCATCAGCCACATCGCCCAGGTGGATCTAGGTGTGTTCGACCACAAACACAAAGGCATTGGTACGGCGCGGATGGAGGGTCTGCAACGTATGTGTTCGGAAATACTTGCCTGCTTGATGCGTGCGTTGATGGAGCACGAGTCCATTGCCTTGCGCCGGGAAGAGGCGGCCACATTGGAAGTGCTCTACCAGCGGATCGCCAAGGATCGGGTACGACAGCACCACCTGGATGCTGCCATCAACGGTCTGCCCTATGACCGCCATGCCGAGGAATCCATCGTCAACTGCTTTGCGAAGCTGATTCGGCCCTGCTGGAATGATTTCATGGATGCCCCAACAGGGTTCCGCCTGCCCAGTTGGACTCGTGCCCTGGCTTTCAATCCCAACCTGCGCCAGGACGTTGTTGCCGCCGCAACCAAAAACACTGCCGCTGCCCAAGTGACCT
>MWLD01000037.1:0-14219 GCA_002018045.1 Candidatus Synechococcus spongiarum LMB bulk15M | reverse complement strand
CGGTTTCGCCGTCTCTTGTTGCGGAGGAGTCAAACTGCTGGTCATTTTATGTAAATGCCGGCCCATGGAACGAATAAACCTGGAAACCTCTGAAAAAGCCACTTCAAGGTTGATCGGGCTTTTAAGAAGCCTTGTGGAGACAGGAAGTCGAGAGCTTGCTGGTACATGCTTCCAGTCTTTTTCGGAGGTTTCCCGATTGGAGGAGGGACTGGAAGACATGGGCACAACTTTTCTGTTTCTAGTGTACTGCCCCATCAACCAGACCGGAGTGGCGCAATAGCGCTTCCGTAGACGGTTCACGCCCACGGAAGGCACGGAACACCTCCCCAGCGTGCCGGCTGCCCCCCAGGCTCAGCACCGTATCCCGGTACCGCTTCCCCAGGGCGCCGATGGCCGCTTCATTTCCCAATTCCACCTCCTCGAAGGCGGCAAAGGCATCCGCACTCAACACCTCGGACCACTTGTAGGAGTAGTACCCGGCGGCATATCCCCCTGCAAACAAATGCTCAAAGCTGCAGATGGTGGCGTCTTCGGCAATAGGGGGCAGCGCAGCCAGGGTTGTAGCGATGCGGCGCCATGTCGCTGCTGGCGTTTCCTCGCTGTCGGATTTCCAGCGGGCGTGCAGTTCCAGATCACCCTGGGCAAAGCTTAACTGTCGCAACATTGCCGTGCCGGCCATGAAGGTGCGGGCAGCGCTGATTTTCCTGAACTCGTCTTCCGGCAGAGGTGTTCCGGTTTGCCAGTGGCGGGCCATGGCCATGACGGTGGGCTGGTCGTAGCACCAGTTCTCCATGAACTGGCTGGCCAGTTCAATGGCGTCGTCCTCCACCAGGTTGAGACCGGCAGCTTGGGGCCGATCGATGGTGGTGAGCATGTGCTGGAGGCCATGGCCAAATTCATGGAACAGGGTTTGCACGTCCATGAAGGTCATCAAACTGGGGGTGTCGTTGACCGGTGGTGTTTGATTGCAGATGAGGTAGGCGACGGGATGAACCATTCGGCCTTCTTCGTTCGGTTGCCGCACCAGGCACTCATCCATCCAGGCCCCACCGCGTTTCTGCCCGGGCCGTGCGTATGGATCCAGGTAGAAGCCAGCGATGGGGGTGTTCTGCCCTTGATCCACAACCCGGAAAAAGCGCACGTCCTTGTGCCATGTGGGGGCCTCTCCATCGGCTGACAGGATGCGGATGTCGAACAGCCGTTCACAGAGACCAAAAAGTCCCTCCAGAACTTGCTCAAGGGGGAACCAGGGGCGTAGGGCTTCGCTATCCAGATCAAAGCGACGGCGGCGTAGTTGCTCGCTCCAGTAGGCCACATCCCATGGTTTCAGGTCTTCCCCTTCAGGGGCGTCCATCTCCTTGGCCAACTGGCCCAACTGCCGCAACTCCACATCTGCTGCTGTCTGACTGGGGCGGCGTAATTCCTCCACCAACTGCTCGATTTCTTCCACGGATCCGGCCATTTTGCTCACCAGGGACACCTGGGCCCAGGTGTTGTAGCCCAGCCGTTGTGCCTGGCCATGGCGCAGAGTCAGGAGCTCGCGGATGAGGGGATGATTATCCGTCTGCCCCACTGACGCCCGGCTCACATAGGCTCGGTAAGCCTGCTCCCGCAGGTCCCGCTGGCGGCTGTAGCGCAGAAAGGGGCCATAACGGGGCAGATCCAACCCCAACTGCCATGGACCAGCCGCTGCAGTGGCCTCGGCGTGACCTGCTTCACGGGCGGCAGAGGCCATGAGTTCCCGTAGGCTCTCGGGTAGACCATCCACCTGCTGGGGATCCTTGAGTAAGAGGCTCCAGCCCTTGGTGGCATCAAGGACATGGTTGCTGTAGGTGGTGGACAACTCCGCCAGGCGGGTGCTGGTGGCATTAAACGCTTGGCGCTGCTCCGGCTCCAGCCCCACCCCCTGCAACTCCATGGCCTGCACCGCTGCCGTCAGGATGCGCTGCTGCACCACATCCAACGGCAGCATCCCCTCCCGGTGTCGCTGTCGCATTTGCCGCAGGGCCTTGTAGATGGGCTCGCTTTGACCCAGGCGGTTATAAAAGCACACCACAGCAGGTTGCTGTTGGCTATGCACCTGGCGCAGGGCTTCGCTATCGCAAACCCCCATCAGGTGATTCACCACACCCCAGGCCCAGCGGAGCCGCTCTTCAATGCGGTGCAGGGGCTCCATCACCTGCTCCCAGGTGGGGTCTTCCAGGGTGGTGAGACTGGCTTCATGACAGGCAAGCGCCGCCTCCAGTTGCTGCAAGAGTTCCGGCATCCCTGCCCCGATGACCTCAGGCGTGAAGTGTCCATAGGGAGGAAGACCCTCACCAAGCAGCAGGGGGTTAGTGGTGCTGGTCATCAAATCCTGGATTGTGCAGTGGCTTCAGGGAGAGTGTATTGAACGGCAGAATCGTTCAGTGGCGGGGACCGTGGCGCCGCCACTACCCGGACCTTCAACGGGCGAAGGCGCCTCCTGGATGCATCGCATGGTCAACACGATGGGGAGTGGAAAGATGAGATCGGATCCCTGCCACGGCTTTTTCCATGCACTCCGTTGCAGATGGCATAGGATCAGTATGTCCAAATACTGAAATCCAGATATAAATATAATTTCAATAAGCAATAAGGCTTTTGAAAAGCCCGGCAAGGGCAAGAGAGATTTGCTCGGAGGTTCCCTAAATATCACTCTGGATTGTCTACAAATTATTGTGTGGCATTTTACACGTAGCCTTTATCGTCACCTGCTGTTTTTCCACCAGATCTAGCTGGCCAGGTTACGGAAGCGGGTGTACTGGGACTCGAAGAGAAGTTTGACGGTGCCCACCGGACCGTTGCGATGCTTGGTCACAATCACCTCAGCCAGGCCCTTGTCCGGTGTTTCCGGGTTGTAATACTCATCGCGGTAGATCATTAACACCAGATCGGCATCCTGCTCGATAGAGCCGGACTCCCGTAGATCACTGAGCATGGGCCGCTTGTTGGTGCGGGACTCGACCCCGCGGTTGAGCTGGGAGAGAGCCACCACCGGCACCTGCAACTCCCGCGCCAACTGCTTCAGACCACGGGTGATGACGGACAGATCCTGGGCTCGATTGTCCGAATTGGATCCTTCCATCAACTGGAGATAATCCACCACCACCATGCCCAGTTCACGGCGCTGCTGGGCCATCAGTTGGCGGCAAAGGGAGCGCATCTCCATCACACCGCTGTCGGGCTTGTCGTCAATAAAGATGGGCAACTGGCTCAGGCTGCTGATGCCCTGGCCCAGTAGAGGCCACTCCTCCTGGGTGAGGCGTCCCGTGCGCAGGCGACCACTCTCAAGGCCCGTTTCCATGGACAGCAGCCGGTAGGTAAGCTGCTCCTTGCTCATCTCCAGGCTGAACATGCAGACGGGCAGATCATGGAGCGCCGCCACGTTCTTGGCCATGCTGAGCACGATGGACGTCTTCCCCATGGCGGGGCGGCCGGCAACGATGATCAGATCACTGCGTTGAAGCCCCTGGGTGATGGCGTCCAGGTCATAGAAGTTGACCGGGATGCCCGCCACGGAATCACCCATGGAGCGGCTCTCGATTTCGTTAAAGGTGCTGGTGAGGATTTCCACTGTGGAAACCAGGCCGCCTCGGGGGCGTTCCTTGCTGATGGAAAAGATCTTCTGCTCTGCTTCATCCAGCAAGCTGCTCAAGGGTCGCCGCTGGTTAAATCCCAACTCCATCACGTCGTTACCCACCTTGATCAACTGCCGCCGCAGGTACTTGTCCATCACCAGTTGGGCGTACTGATCGATGGCTGCGGTGCCGATGATGCGCTCCAGCAACTGGGCCAGCCGCACCGCGCCTCCCACCTTGTCCAACTGGCCCGCATCCGCCAGCCACGCGGTCATGGAGGTGAGATCCGTGGGTTTGTTTTGGCCGTACAGCGCCAGAGCGGTGCGGAAGATCTCCCGATGGGCTGCCACATAGAAGGCGTCGGGATGGAGGACGTCCGCCACCCTGGCCATGGCCTCCGGGTCCAACAGGATTCCCCCTAAAACGGCTTCTTCAGCTTCCAGGTTCTGGGGCGGCACCTGGTTGGGAAGGGCGCTGAAGGGATTGCCGCCAGTTGGCGCGGCATCACCGGATGGTCGCAGCAAGGAGTCCCTGGGCTGTGGATTGGAAGGAGCGGTCACCATGGCATTGGTGGCGGCTCAAGGCAGAACCCTATCCCACCACGGAAAGCTTCACCTCGGCGGTAATGCCGCTCTGGAGGCGCAGGAGGGCTGTGTAGTCGCCAACGCGATGGATTTCCGGCACCTCGATGTTGCGCCGTTCCACATCTCTCCGGGTGGCTGCAGTAATCGCCTCCGCCACATCTCCATTGGTGACCGTGCCAAAGAGCACCCCGTCGTTGCCCGTGTGTTTGCGAATTTTGAGGGTTCCAATGGTGGCAAGGGCGGTGCGGAACGCCAGAGCTCCCTGTCGTTCGGCTTCCTGTCGTTCGGCTTCCTTGGCGCGATGATGCTCATCCTGCTTGTGTACAGCGGTGGTGACGGGAAGGGCCTTGCCTGGGGGCACCAGAAAGTTGCGGGCAAAACCTGGCGCCACGTCCACCAAGTCGCCACGTTTGCCCAGGGTGCTGACGTCCTCCTTAAGCACCACCTGAAACCGCTTGGCCATGGCTGGACCCTTGTTCATAAAGCGCTACCTTAACCCCTCGTGTGAGTCCCAGGGCCTGGAGAAGGCGAATGTGCTGCCAAGTGAGATCCGGCTCGAACCAGCGCAAGCCGTGGCGGGCACTGAAGGGAACCGCATGGTGATTGTTGTGCCACCCTTCTCCGAAGGAAAGCAGGGCCACCCACCAACAATTGCGGGACTCGTCGTCGGTGGCAAAGGAGCGGTAGCCCCAAGTGTGGGTGGCGGAGTTCACCAGCCATGTGACGTGATACACCACCACCAGGCGCAGGGGGATACCCCAGAGCACCAGGGACCAGCCCCCCACGCCCAGATTCTCGCCCAACAAGTAAAGAGCAGCGGCGAGGGGAAGCTGTAGGGCAAGGAACCAGCGGTTGAGGAATTGCAGCCATGGGTCGTTCTGGAGATCACGGGTGAGCTGTGGCACCATTGCCCTGGCGGGGGGTGTGAACAGCATCCAGCCCATATGACTCCACCAGAACCCACATCGGCTGTTGTGATGGTCGTGGTGGGTATCGGAGAAGCGGTGGTGATGGCGGTGGAGCCCTACCCACTCGATGGGGCCGTGCTGACAACTGAGGGCGCCGCAAACAGCCAACAGGTTCCGGAGCCAGCGGGGCACACGGAAGGAGCGGTGGGCAAGAAGGCGGTGATAGCCCATGGTTACCCCCAGGCAGCCGGTGACCCAGTAGAGAATCAGGAGGGTGAGAACCGCCGGCAGGCTCTGGAAGCGGGGCAGAAGAGCCAGTGCGGCCAGACTGTGCAGCAGGACCATGAAGCCCACCACGCCCCAGCTCCATTTGAGGCCGTGGGGTGGGCGTCGGACAATCGCATGGGACACCATGAAAATTAATCGGATTACCAGAATCCTATCATACGAATTCTGATTTGCGAGTCCAACTCATGTCTCCTGCGACATGGATAGGATTCTTGACATCAGAATCAGGATTCGGATTAGCCGTGGCTCCGCGAACCCGTTTGCACCAGCAACTGGAGTCGGGCCGCGATGCCTTTGCCCATCTCCTGCGCACATGGCACCAGCGTAACGGCTGGCCACACACCATGGTCCCCCGTCTCGGTCAACATATGCAGTTGGGCCGGGTCCACGCCTCCCAGATTTCCATGCTGAAACACTGCAAGCTGGCCAACCCCGGCCCGGAGGTGTTTCTCACCATTGGTAGCGTGAACCGCTGGCTTTGGCGCTGGTCACCGAACCGGCAATTGCGGGATCTTCCCCTGGCCAACTGCCCCGAGGCGGAGCTTCTGCAGCGTTACCCGCCGGTGGCCCTGTTGGATGGGGCAGGCCAGCCCCTGGGTCCCGGACAGTTGTTGGAGATCTTCACGGGCCTCACTCCTCCTCCCCCGGCCTTTGATCTGCGCATTACAGAGGCGGAAGCCTCCGGCCTCTGTGGCGCCCTTAGCAATTGGCTTACCGGAGGCCAACCCTGGCGCCAGTGTAAAGACCAGGTCTTGGCCGCATATCCTGTGGAACGGCCCAAACGCCGTCAACAGTTCGAGGCTGTCCTCTCAGGGCAGAAGGACTACAGCGCCACCGAGTTGGAGGCGGAACTGGATGATCTGCACCGCACGGCCTGCCTCATGGCGGAGCGGCCGGTTCCATGGGCCAAAGCGCCAGGAACGGTTGACCAGTTCCTCAATCAGCTACGCCAACAGGGTTGTGGCCCTGCCGCTGCCGGCGACGGTGTCCCCAGCCGTTGAGGTTGTGGCTGGCCATGCGCACCTGCTTGGCCCATCCCAATGCACGCAGAAGGCGAATGTGCTGCCATGTGATGTCTACCTCGAACCAGCGCAGGCCGTGGCGCGCACTCTGGGGAAAAGCGTGGTGGTTGTTGTGCCATCCTTCTCCGAAGGTGAGCAGGGCAACCCACCAGCAGTTACAGGACAAGTCGGGGGTCTTGAAATTGCGATAGCCAAAGGCGTGGGTGGCGGAATTCACAAGCCACGTGACGTGATACACCACCATCAGCCGTAGGGGAATGCCCCAGAGCAACAGGCCCGGCCCACCACCAGGGACGCCTGTCGCCTCGCCGATGCCATAGAGCAAGGCCGCCAAAGGAAGCTGGAGCAACAGAAACCAATGGTCCAGCCAGCGGTAGAGGGGATCCGCAAACAAATCCCCCGCAAAACGCTCCAGGTGTTCGACCGCGGGGATTTTATGGAGCATCCATTCGCTGTGACTCCACCACAGACCCCGCACGGCGTCATGGTGATCGTTGGGCTGGTCGGAGTACTTGTGGTGGTGGCGATGGAGGCCCACCCATTCAATGGGGCCTCCCTGGGCACTGAGGCTGCCCATGATCACCAGCAGACGCTCCAGCCAACGGGGCGCCTTGAAGCTGCGATGGGCCACGAGCCGATGGAGGCCCAGGGTGACGCCAATAACGGTCACCCAGTAGAGAACGGCCAGTACGGCCATACCCTGCCAACTGCGGAACTGCGGCAGTAGGGCGACCACACCACCCACATGGATCGCCAGCATGAACACAACGGTGCCAGGGGACCAGGGATGACTCTGCCGGGTCAGGGGAATGCGTTCGGCATTGATGTGCTGCTGAAGTTCCGCCGAGGCTTTGTCAGCAGCAACACTGCTGGGGTCGCCTGTGTCCGTAGAGGGCCGGACGGGTGATGTGACCAAATTTACTTCTCCTGGCCTTGGGGTGGAATTGCAAGCCTGGTCCACCCCTGTTTCACAAAATCCTAATGGTTTCTCGTGAACAATAGGTACAGGTTGTGGTGAATCTTTTTGATGAAGGCCTTGCCGCGCTCGGTTGCCGAGCGGGATCGGTTCCTGGATCGGGTGGAGACGGCCACCGCACCTGTGGCGCATCGGCACTGCGCTGCCGTGACGGATCGTCTGCGCCGCATTCTCGATGCTTTTGCCGTTGAGCGCATTGGTCAGCACCACTTTTCCGGTCTCACAGGGGTGGCCCATGGGGACATGGGACGGGAGGCCCTGGATCGGGTGTTTGCCCGTGTGATGCAGGCGGAGGCTGCTGCTGTACGGCTCCAGTTTGTCAGCGGAACCCATGCCATTGCGGCCGCCCTGTTCGGTGTCTTGCGGCCAGGGGACACGTTGCTGGCCGCCGCTGGCCGCCCCTACGAAACCCTTGAGGAGGTGATCGGCTTGCGGGGCCAGGGGCAAGGATCCCTTCAGGAATTCGGCGTCACCTACCGGGAGGTTCCCCTCACCCGTGACGGCCATGTGGACGAGCAGGCACTGGCAGAGGCCCTGAGCAACCTCCGGCCTCGCCTCCTGTTTCTTCAACGCAGTTGTGGCTACAACTGGCGCCCCAGCCTGTCCCTGGCGCAGTTGGAACGACTCTGCGCCTTGGCCCACACCCGTAGTCCCCACACCGTTTGCTTTGTGGACAACTGCTACGGGGAGCTCGTGAACCAGCTTGAGCCCACTGCCGTGGGAGCAGACCTGATGGCAGGCTCTCTGGTGAAAAACCCTGGTGGCACCCTCGCGCCCACGGGTGGTTATGTGGCGGGGCGGCGGGATCTGGTGGAGCAGGCCTGTTGCCGCCTCACGGCTCCAGGTCTGGGCTCGGCTGCCGGATCCGGCTTCGACTGCAACCGCCTGCTGTTACAGGGGTTGTTTCTGGCGCCCCAGATGGTGGCCGAGGCCTTGATCGGAGCCGAGCTGGTGGCCACTACCTTCCAGACGCTGGGCTACGAGGTGAGTCCTCAGCCAGGCACGGAACGCAGCGATGTGATCCAGGCGGTCCGACTGGGGTCGGCTCAACGTCTCCTGGCAGTCTGTCGGGCCTTTCAGCGCCGCTCCCCCGTTGGCGCCTATCTGGAGCCCACACCGGCTGCCATGCCGGGCTATCACCATCAACTGGTGATGGCGGGGGGTACCTTTGTGGAGGGCAGCACCAGCGAGTTCTCGGCAGATGCTCCTCTGATTCCCCCTTATGTGGTCTACGTCCAGGGAGGATGCCACCGCAGCCATGTGCGCCTGGCGCTGGAAGAGGCACTGGCAGCCCTGCTCCGCTGTTGTGGAGATTGACCACGATCGTCCGCCTCGACCACCTGATCCCCGGCAGGTCAGAATGGTGGCGGCCCTGCCAAACAGCGTTCCCCCATGAGCCAGCACTTTCCCCCGGAGCTTCTCTACGCCGATAGCCATGAGTACGTGCGCCGCAATGCGGATGGAACGGTCACCGTGGGCATCAGCGCCTTTGCGGTGGAGGAGTTGGGAGACATTGTCTTTGTGGAATTGCCGGAGGAGGGCACCCAACTGGATCAGGGAAGCAGCTTTGGCACGGTGGAGTCCGTCAAAGCGGTGGAAGAACTTGTAGCCCCCGTGCCTGGCACCGTGCTGCGCCGCAACGAGGCTGTGTTGGCCAGTCCGGAAGACCTGCAGAACGACCCCTATGGGGACGGTTGGCTGCTCCAGCTCGAACCTGCCCCTGACGCCAGTACCGACGGACTCCGTTCCGCAGCCGCCTACGCCGCCCAGGTGGGTCGGACTTGACGGATGTGTTGAAGAGAAGTCTTGACAGGTTCAGTTCCCGTTCCGTCGCATCGTCGCTCAAGGAAGACGTCAGGGTCATGGGCTACATCGACTCCCCGGGGGTCGGACGTGAACGTCAAAACGAGGACTCCAACTCCTGGAGTTGACGGTATAACTCCACAATTGCTTCCGGCAGAGTCGAGGGGATGACAATGCGCAACTCCACAATCTGATCTCCGCAGTTTTCATCTGTGCAAAGACCACAACGCCGCAGTCGCAGCAATTGACCACTGGAGCACCTGGAGGGAATCTCCAACTCCACAGGACCGTGCAGACTGGGCACCGTGGCCTGGGCGCCCAGAGCCGCGTCCGCAGGAGAAACGTCAAGACGGTAATGCACGTGCAAACCGTCCAGGCGGAGACCGTCCTGGGTGCGCACCTGGAGTCGCAGGAGGTGGTCCCCTCCGTCCGGGGCGACGCCAGCCAGACGAAGACGCCAGCCATCCCCTGCGCCAGGGGGGGTATGCACTTCCACTTGGGTCCCATCGGGCAGTGCCACCACGTGCCGGGATCCTGTCCAGGCCTGTTGAGGGGTTAGGGCCAATACCGTCTCCCGGTTGGCTGGCGGCTGGCTGGCGGCTGCCGGTGGCCGGGCCGTGGGGGCTGCCTGTGTTGCTTCGGTCCGGGCTGGAGGCGGTGGCGATGGTGGCGGCGGACCGGACCACTCCACTGGCTGTCGTCGCCCGAACAGGTGAGCCAGGTAGTCTTCAAAGGAGGGGAAGCCGCTGATTTCCTCCCCGTTTGTGCCGCTGTCGCCGTCTTGCCGCCAAGCCCGCCGACGGGAAGGGTCACTGAGCACTGCATAGGCGGCATTAATCGACTTGAAGCGCTCCTCCGCGGTGGGATCGCCGGGGTTCAGGTCAGGGTGCCAGCGCCTGGCCTGCTCACGAAAGGCGCGCTTGATTTCTGCGGCAGAGGCGCCAGGCTGCAGCCCCAGCACGGCCCAGGTATCAGGCTCGCTTCCCAACGGGTCGGGACCGACCATGACCCTCAGGGATCCTCCCAAGGATCGGTTTCCAACCGGGAGGACGACCAACGACGTGGTCCGGGTGCAGGCGGTTCTGCGGTTGGCCGATCAGGCCGCCGACTTCTGCGGGGTTGTGGTGGACGGGATTCCCGGTCCGTGTTCGCAGGCAGCCACTCATCCTCCGTGGGTTCGGCCGGCCGGCGTTCATAGGCCGCCGGGGTACCCTGCCACTCCCGATAGGGCATTGGAGCACTCCGCCCATCTCGACGGGACCGCTCCGGTGGATCCCAGGAGTCTTCAGACCGCAGGCTGTCTCTCGTTCCGGACGGCCAGTCGCCCCATTCTTCATCCTCCGCGAAGAACTCATCCTTCAGGGAGCCAATGGTGCGGCGGATCCCCCGCAGCGGACCCCGTTCTTCGCGCCGGCTCTCCCGGCTCAGGCAGCGATTCAACACCCGTAGGGCATCTTCGAGGACTGCAGCCGCCTCAGCCAGTTCCCCGGGTGGCGCCTCCGGGTCCTGAAGCAGGTCCTGGAGATCCCGGCTGGCCCCATCCACCACTTGCTTTTGGCGCTCCATGGCATAGGGACCAAATTCCAGAGCCACATCCCGCAGGCGCCGCTCCGCCTGAGCCAGAAGTGTCTCCGCCTGGTTCCGCCGATCCACTGCGGCCCGGTGGCGCTGGTCGTCCGCTGCGCGATTTTCCGCATCTTTCAGGATGCGTTGAATCTCGTGCTCACTCAGGGTGGAGCTGTTCTGAATGGAGACGGTCTGCTTGCGCCCCGTGGAGCGATCCATGGCCGAAACCTGAAGGATGCCGTTGGCGTCCACATCAAAGGCCACCTGCACCTGGGGAACCCCCCGGGGGGCCGGTGGAATTCCCGAGAGACGAAACCGCCCCAGGGACTTGTTGTCGGAAGCCATCTGCCGTTCCCCCTGCAGCACGTTAATTTCCACGGAGGACTGGTTGGCTTCCGATGTGCTGAAGGTGTCGGACCGGCGAACGGGAATGGGGGTGTTGCGAGGAATCAGAGGCTTCATCACACCACCCATGGTTTCCAGGCCTACGGAGAGGGGGGTGACGTCATTCAGCAGGAAGTCCCGCAGCTCCCCCCGCAGAATACCCGCCTGAATCGCAGCACCCAAGGCCACTGCCTCGTCAGGGTTATGGCCTTGATCGGGCTCCCGGGGCACGATGGTGCGCACCAGTTGCTGCACCATGGGCATCCGGGTAGAGCCCCCCACCAGAATCACGTCGTCAATGTCGTCGGCTGTGATCCGTGCATCCCGCAGACAACGGCGCACCGGCCGCAACAGCCGATCCACCAGGTCCGGGCAGAGGTCCTCGAAGGTGCGCCGGGACAACTCACACTCAAGATGCAACGGGCCGTCCGCACCTGTGGCAACGAAGGGGAGGGAAATGGTGGTCAAGCGCACGCCCGACAACTCCTGCTTGGCTTTCTCGGCCACGTCCAGAAGCCGTTGCAGGGCTTGGCGATCCCGGCGCAGGTTCACGTTATGCTCCGCCTGGAATTGGTCCGCCAGCCAATCCACGATGCGCTGATCAAAGTCGTTGCCTCCCAGTTGGGTGTCACCGCTGGTGGCTTTCACGTCAAAGACCCCGTTGCGAATGCGCAACAGGGACACGTCAAACGTGCCGCCCCCCAGGTCGAACACCAGTACGCAGCGGGCTGATTTGCGGTCAAAGCCACAGGCCAGGGCCGCGGCGGTGGGCTCGTTGAGGATGCGCAGCACCTCCAGGCCCGCCAAACGACCGGCGTCACGGGTAGCCTGACGTTGGGAGTCGTTGAAATAGGCAGGCACGGTGATCACCCCCGCTTCAACGGTCTCCCCCAGGTGGGTGGCGGCGTCGTCTACA
This sequence comes from Candidatus Synechococcus spongiarum LMB bulk15M, assembly GCA_002018045.1. GTDB lineage: Bacteria > Cyanobacteriota > Cyanobacteriia > PCC-6307 > Cyanobiaceae > Synechococcus_B > Synechococcus_B spongiarum_E. Next base: position 2,173 of record MWLD01000037.1, on the reverse strand, counting down.
AGCCGGCGGAGGATGGAGGCAACCAACTCTTCCGGGGCATACTCCCGCTCCGTAGCAGGACAGACAACACGGGTCTTGCCCTGGTCGTTGCGGCGAATCGTATAGGGAACACCTTTGGAGACCTCATCCAGCTCATCGTAGTGGCGACCAATGAAGCGCTTTAAGTTGGCGAACGTGTTGCCGGGGTTCAGCACCACTTGACGCCGGGCCTGACGACCCACCAGCAACTCCCCCGACTTACTAAAGCCCACCATGGACGGGGTAGTGCGCAGACCTTCGGCATTGGCGATCACCTGGGGGCGTCCCCCCTCCAGTACAGCCACAACGGAGTTTGTGGTCCCGAGATCGATTCCAACGGCTCGACCCATCGACCGGATTACGTGATGATTCACCGTACCTACACCACCCATGAAACGGCGAGTTCAGTGGCCGGTTGATGAATGGCGACCATGGTGTTTAAGAACGCAAAAGGAACCCATAGCGATTCCTTAACGTGCCTGGCCTGGACCCTTAACTTCCTGTCCCCCTAGCTTGTCTTTCGAGGATTTTCCTTCCACTCCTCGAATTCTTTATGTCCGTCCTCGCAAAAACCCTCACTGCCGCCAGTGCAGGGATCTTTGCTGCTGCGACTGCTCTTGGCTCGCCTTCTCCGGCGCAGGTCCGCCTTGACGGTGCTGGCGCCTCGTTCCCGGCTCCGATTTATGAGCGCTGGTTCAAGGATCTGGCCGCTGCTGGTGGTCCTCAGGTCAATTACCAAGCGACGGGTTCCGGCACCGGCGTCAAGCTGTTCACCAACAACGACGTGGACTTTGGCGCCTCGGACTCGGCCATGGACGACGCAAAAGTGGCCAAGGTACGCCGTGGCGCGGTGCAAATTCCCATGACCGGGGGCGCCATTGCGGTGGCCTACAACAAGCCCGGTTGTGATCTCAAGCTCAGCCAGAGCCAAGTGGTGGACATCTTCATGGGCGCCACCACAAACTGGTCCGCCCTCGGTTGTGCGCCTGGCAGCATCACCATTGCCCACCGCTCCGACGGCTCCGGCACCACCGCGGGTTTCACCAAGTCCCTCTCTGCCTTTTCCTCGGCATGGAAAGAGAAGGTGGGCGCGGGTAAAACCGTCGAGTGGCCCGTTGGTGTGGGCGGCAAGGGCAACTCCGGTGTGGCTGGCCTGATCCGGAACAAGGTGGGCACCATCGGCTACGTCAACTATGGCTACGTGCAGCGCTCCGGCCTGCAGACTGCTGCGCTCCGGAACAAAGCCGGCAACTACGTCAAGCCCAGCGCCAGTACTGCCGCCGAGGGTCTGTCCCGGATTGTTCTGGATGATCAACTGAGGGGTACGGACGCCAATCCCGCTGGCGCGAATTCCTTCCCCATTGTCTCCCTCACCTGGGTTCTGGCTTACCAGACCGGCAACGGCGACAATCTGGACGCCCTGAAAAAGACCTTGAACTACATGCTGTCGGACGAGGCACAAGGCATTAGCGACTCCCTCGGCTATGTGCCCCTGCCCGACAGTGTGGTGGCCAGGTCCAGGGCGGCTGTTGCCTCCTTGCAGCGCTGAGCCGCACATGGCAGGGCTGGGGCATCTCCAGTTGCCTTGGCCCGCCGGACCTGATTCCCGACTTCGGACACGGGCACGGTGTCCGGATGAAGACCTCTGTTGTGACATCGTTATGGCCCCCATGTTTACCCACAAGACCCGCCTCTGGACAGAGAAGCTGGTTGACCGCGCCTTCATCCGGATGACCGCCGTCCTGGCATCTGTCGTGAGCCTGACGGTGTTCGGAATTTTCTTTACGGTCGGCTTCCAGGCCATGTTTCAAGGGGATCTCTCCAGTCTCCTGCCCTGGAATCAGGACTCCATCTGGCAAGGCGTTGCGGCCTGGAACAATGAGGAGACATTCGGGGTGCGCTGGGGCGCCATTCCCCACTTCGGCCTGGGCTTTCTGGCCAATAGCAGTTGGAATCCCGTCCGCAATGATTACGGAGCGCTGACACCTGTTTACGGCACCCTGATGACCTCGGCCCTGGCGCTGCTGCTGGCAGTGCCCCTGGGGGTGGGAACCGCCGTTTTCCTGACGGAAGATTTCCTGCCCCAAAAGCTGAGAATCACCATCGGCTTCATGGTGGAGCTTTTGGCAGCCATTCCCTCCGTGGTGCTGGGGCT
>MWLD01000013.1 GCA_002018045.1 Candidatus Synechococcus spongiarum LMB bulk15M | reverse complement strand
CGAGCCCGAACTGCCGCTCACGGCTCTATGCACCCGGCCATAGCCATCTCTTTCGCGGCGGGCAAGAGCAGAGTGCTTCGTCATGAAGTCAGTGTTGAAGCGGGTTTTGGGGAAATCGGCCCTGTTGTTGCGGATTTTGGAACCGAACGCTTGACATTCGGGAAGCAACCCACTAGTGTTGAGGACGTGATAGAGTGCTATCCCAGCGGTGGCCCTTCCATCCAAACCTTGTGTTTCCCCTCTTATGACTGCCTCAAAGCACCCCTTTTCAATGACCAAGTCCAAGTTCCCGAAAGCCTTTGCTGCTGTTGGCCTTGCCACTGTCCTTGTTGGCTGTGGGAGTGGGAGTAGCAGTATCACTATCGATCCGACTCCCACCGTGGATCCGACTCCCACCGTGGATCCGACTCCCACCGTGGATCCGACTCCCACCATGGATGAGACTGCCTCCATGACAGCGGAAGATTCACTGAAAGCTGCACTGGCTACCTTTGAACGCCGCGTTAATGATCTCAACAACTACTCAACTGATAGGCAGGAGAACTTGGCAAGAGCCAGCCTTGAGACTGTTGGCAAGCTCCTCGAGGACACGAGCATACCTCAAGATGCTCAAGCAGCATACGAGGACAGGTATCGAAACATTGAAATTGAACTTAATAACAGGGTGGAAACGAAGAAAAAACATATGGATGACAATCGTTTAGCTACTATGCTTATTACTGCGTTTGATGCTTGGGACAATAACAATATGAATGGCATAGATCTGATGCTTGATGGAAATTCATCGGGTTTTAGGAGTCCTATGTATAGTGATGTTATGGAACAAAATGGTTCTACTAAAATCAGTGCATTTGATATATCAGAAAATGAAATAATGATTGATCTGGTAACACCGATTGAATACGAATTACCAGATGGCTGGGAAGGAATGAGCTTCATGTCTGGTTCTAATACTGAGGGAAGATATCTCAAAATCTTTACTGATCATATGGAACCATCTGAAACCTATGCAGGTAAATGGGAAGATTTTTGGGGTACTACTAACAACTTGGCTAGTGATTCTACTGCTACGACCAACAATCGTGCTACCGTTGCTGGTACTGCTCCTAATATGGTAACTGCCAACGGTCCTGGTGTACCTCAATATTTTGCAGAAGGATACTATGCCCATGCCTTTGGAGAATCCAACGTTGATATCCTTCGTGGTGCAAGTAACCCGACTGTTTCTGGTGTGGAAGCCATGGAAATGATAAGAATTATGGAAGGTGGGCCTTCAGCAATACACTATACTGATCTAAATATTGGCGAAGGTTTACTGACAGAGCCACTACAAATTGGTCTTAATGATGATACCCTTCCTTCTCTTGTTACTCTCTTTGGCCGACCCGTAACGCTTGGGTGTACTGTGACTGTTGCGGCTACACCCGCCGAAAACGTTAGTAATGGCGGTGGTTGTCAGGTAGATATTAGTAGCGAGGGCTTCCTTGAGGTTAAACATATCGCGCTAAACGCCGACGGCACAGCCGACGAACGCGAAGGCGACGCACGCACAACCGCCGACGCAATAGTAAATGATGAGGCAAATGTTGCACGATTAACTCTTACAACCACAGAAGGAAGGACTGGCTTGAAAGATGTAGAGATAGATATAACCAGACCTGACACGGATTATAAAGTCATGGGATATTGGATAGATAAACATGGTACGGCTGCAGACGCCTTTAATATAGACACCTTTGCTACGGCAAGGTATGGACCTGCAGGTACAACAGGAATAACAGATAACATAGGAAGGCTTGAGGGAGAAGCAACATACACAGGAGATTCTTTTGGCGCTTATGTTATGAATAAAGGAGATGGAGATAATATGGACCTTTATGATGGGGAATTTAAGGCAACTGTTACTCTAAATGCTAATTTCATGGAAACAAATAGGCGAAATAACGATAACGCTTTTACACTGGAAGGTGCAATTGAAAACTTTGAGTCCTTAACGAGTACTGATGATGATCTTACTGCCTGGACTCTAGATCTGAATATGTCGACTGTCAACAACTCTACTGGTAGTTTTAGAGGTACTACTACTGGTGAAGGAAATTGGCAAGGTCAGTTCTACGGGAAGGATGGAATGGACACAGCAGACGAGGAGGGCGATGATCTCCCGTTAGCTGCTGTTGGCGATTTCAGTGGAGACTTCGGCAATTACAACCGGGTTGTCGGTGTCTTTGGCGCAGATAAAATGGAAGAATAAGAACGACCTTGACCAGGGCTTGAGACTTTGATCCTCAAGCCCTTGCTTCATGAATCCGGACTCACTACCGCCAGGGATGACGATTTACGCCATCCCTGGTTTTTTGTTTCCGTTGAGGGAATCCCCGTCGGGTACGGCGGCGAGGATGTCCACACGATCATGCTCCCTGAACAAACGCCTCTGCCCAGGCCAGGGTGGTGCGCACCTGCTCCGGGGTGGGGGCCTCGCAGTAGAGACGCAGAAGTGGCTCTGTTCCCGAGAAACGTAGCATCAGCCAGTGGCCCAGGCCCTTCCCCAACCGTAATTTGATCCCATCCTGGTGGTTGATGTCCGTCACGGGTTCACCGGCAATCGTTTGGGGTGGCTGCTGCTCCAGCGCTTTCAGCAGGCGGTTGCGGGTGGCCGGATCGCCAAGGTGCAAATCCAGGCGGTCGTAGTGGAGCTGTAGGCCGGAGCGCTGCTGTAGCGCTGTCAAGTGTTGACCGAGGGGCTGCTCCGTCGTCACCAGGGCCTCCAGCACCAGCAGAGCAGCCAGGAGACCGTCCCGCTCCGGCATGTGGTGACCAAAGCCTACCCCACCGGATTCTTCTCCCCCTAGCAACACCGCCTCCTGGCGCATCACTGCGGCGATGTGCTTGAAGCCGACAGCGGTCTCCACCACCCGCCGGCCATGGTTTTTCGCCACAGTGACCATCAGATCCGAGCCGCTGACGGTCTTCACCACCACACCAGGCTGGGTAGGGTCACGGCCCAGGTGGTCGATGAGCAGGGGAATCAACAACTGGGTGCTGCAGAACACACCGGTTTCGTCCACAGCGGCGAGACGGTCTCCATCTCCGTCAAATGCCAATCCCACCACGGTTTGGCCAGTCGCGGTGGCTACCTGCATCTTGTGGATCAACTCCTGCAGGTTGGGGGCCAGGGGCTCCGGCGCGTGACCCCCGAACAACGGATCTCGTCCACTGCGGATCTCCACCACGGCATCTCCCAACAGCTGAGGCAGTCCACCTGCTGCCGCCCCATGCATGGGATCCACCAACACCTGCCAACCCAGACGTTGTAGGCGCTGCCGCAGCATCCGGCAATCCACCAACCGGGACAAGGCTGCCAGGTACGGTGTCCAGGCATCAAAGCGGCTGATGCTGGTGGGACCAGGGCCAGGGGACATCACGGAACCAGCGCGCAAGCGGCGCTCCACCCGTGCCGTAAACGTAGATTCCACAGACCCGCCAAAGGGACCCTTGATCTTGAGGCCCAACCATTCAGGCGGATTGTGGCTGGCGGTGAGAATCAAGGCCCCCAGTGCCTGCCGCTGCCGCACCGCCCAACTCATGGTGGGGGTGGGGGTGGGGCCGGTGGTCAGCAGCGGCAGCAAGTGACAATCCTGCACCGCAGCAGCAGCCAACTCCGCCAGTTCCGGCGCCAGAAAGCGGCGGTCAAAGCCAATAAGCACCTCCTGGCTATCGAGATTCTCCGGAGCGGTGGCTGCCAACTCCTGGGCAGCGGCAACTGCCACCTGCAGCACCGTTGCAGCCGTCACGTCAACACCCAACACACCACGCCAGCCATCGGTCCCGAAGCGGATGGGTCCGGCAGACTGCGTCAGGGGGAGCAGAGACATCAGAGCAGCCTCAGGAAGGAGGTAGTGGGTAGCAGCAGCCTGGTTCCGGATCCAGCAGCCGGGTCCGGGGAGCGCAGTTGTCGAGCAGGATAGTTGCCGTGGCGATGCTGCCGCGACTCCGGAGCAGCAGGGGGAGCAGGCCGGAGTCTTGCGTCCACCCCCCGGTCGTGCTGGCTAGTACCCAGCGGGGAATGCCAATGCAAAACGGTGGTGCAGAGAGCCTTAACCGGCCTTGCTTTGCCAACTCGGAAGACCACGGAAGTTGTTGTCCGGATGGGTAGCAAGCCGGTTGACAAGGGGTTCCGGCCGCCGCGCCCACGGCTGTGCTGGCGTGGCGGTGTTCAGGGAACAGTGCAGACAACATGACTTGCCGGCCTTGTTAATCCGGGTGTTGGGTCGGCAGATCACGGGACTTCGGACCCTGGCGGCAACTGGAACGATCGTGGTGAGTTGGTGGTTGTCGGGTTGATATCTGCTGTGCTAGGATCAGAAATGACTTGTCCGGGGACACGATGCAGCTTCACGAGATCTCTGCGGAGAACTTCCGAGCAAAGGAAGCTGTCAGACTGACACTTGGCTCACGATTGACTCTGCTCATTGGCGAAAACGGTACTGGAAAAACTACAGTTCTTGACGCCATTGCCATTGCCTTGAGTGTTGTATTCAAATACTTGCCAGACAGGAAGAATATCAAGGGAATTAGTTTTAGAGAAGGTGATATTCTTAAAAAAATGGACAAGAGCTTCCCTATGCTTTTATTAAGTCTATATGTACGAATAATGGACCTAAATGGGATCTTATGCGTAAACGCGATAGTAATCAATCAACAGAAGAGCAAGTTCCAAGAGAGCGAGAAGGATTTCGTGGTTTGCAGCAATATATAGAAGAAAAGATCGTCGAACCATGGAATAAAACAGAAGATTTTGATTTGCCAATTATTGCTTATTATGGTGTTAATCGTGCATTAATCAGCGTACCAAAGCGTCGCAGTAATTTTGGCAAGAATTATTCTCGATTTGCAGCATTAGCCGATTCTCTCAATGCCATTAGTCGTTTTCGATCTGCCTTAATCTGGATGTATCACAAGGAAGATGAAGAGCGTCGTAAGCAACAAGAGGAGCGCAACTTTGATGCCAAACTGCCAGAGCTGGAGGCTATACACCAGTGCATCTACAAGCTTCTGCCCGGCACCAACAATTTTCGTACAGCTATTAATCCACTGCGCTATTTAATTGAATATGGTGGCCAAGATCTTAAAATTGATCAGTTTAGTGATGGCTACAAAATAATGCTGGGCCTGGCCATTGATCTCAGCACACGGATGGCCGCTGCCAATCCCCATATGGATAATCCTTTGGAGACAGAAGGCATTGTCTTGATTGATGAGATAGACCTCCATCTCCACCCAACTTGGCAGCAGCGTGTCATCAGCGATCTTTTGCGCACGTTCCCCAACACGCAATTTGTTCTCACGAGCCATAGCCCCATACTCGTTGAAGGTGTAAACAATCTGTTAAAGCGTCACGCCATTGACCATCTCTTGCCAACATCATCTCCCGAGTCACTTGACGCTGAAGTAAAAAACCTTTATCCGCTTGATCCCAAGGATGCAAAAGTCTATGATATGACCAGGGATCCTCCAGAGAACTTGCTGGACCCAGACGAAGGCTTGACAGGAGATACGCTAATTGATAGCTTTAATGAATTATCTTCCATATTTGAGCAGATGTGTGATTTTGAAGATGAGATGAGCACATCTTTATCCTTAAAGGAGGGTGAAGTATGAATCTACCGGAAAATGTTGACAACTGCGTTTGCATTAGTAGTGGCAATCCTCACAGCCTATGTTTGGGGAACAACGGATTCAAAGAGAGAGGGAAACAAGTTAAACTTACTATCAAAAATCATGAGACAGTCAAAGCAATTGTTCTCGATGGCTGTCTGCTACCTGAGCAGACCAGCAAATGTGATGGGCTTTTCCTTTTTTTCCAAGGCAATAAAATTCGTCTTTTACTTATTGAGCTCAAAAGCTTACATAATATTGAAGATGCCTGCAAACAATTTATTGCTGTAAGAAACAATCAAACATATAAAGATCTCTATAGACATATCAAAAATAATAACAAAAATATCCAACTTATTGAAAAATGTTTCATCATCACTACAGGTTCTATAGACAGAGATGCAGAAGCTAAACTAGAAAAAAGTATAGGATTAAAGTTAAAATTGTCACGACAGATAAATTAGGACGAGGGAAATCAAGGCAAGCCCCATCAACGCTGGATTTGCGCAGGGAATCGTTGAGGAAAAAGTTTCATTAAGAGCTAAGATGGAGATATCTTGAAGGGGAGCCTCTGGCTGAGCAAGTGAGAGGAGCTTGGCAGATCCGGAGTGGGAGTGCAAGAGGCAGACGACAAGGAGAGAGCTGTTTCCGGATCGGATGGAAGTGTTGATTTCCATGGGATAGGCTGTTGGAGAAGATCAGGCCCTACTATGGTGGTGCTGAGAAGGGGGAGGGTGCCCTCCGTTAGAGGGATTCTGCAGGTGCATTGTGTCCAACTCTTCTATAACCTCAGTGATCCAGTGATGGAAGACCTGTTGTATGAGGGCTGAGAGCGTACAACGCTTTGGTGGTATTCAACTGGGGAAGGCACCGGACGAGAAGATCAGCATCTTGCACCTCCGCCATCTGCTGGAGTGCCACGGACTCTGGGCATCAAGCTGTTGGAGAGCATCAATGCAGCATCCAGATTAACGAAGAACTGCACAGAGGAGCATGATGACCAGGTGAAGCAGAGCAAAGCAGTACCACTTCGGCATGAAGCTCCACATTGGTGTGGACGATGGAAGTGGTCTGATGCACAGTATGGCTACCACTGGCCAACGTGCATATGATCTGGCGGCTTCAGAGGAGTTACTCCATGGGGAAAAGAACGGGTCTGGGCTGATGCGGAATATCAGGGTAGGATCGTCAGGTTTCATGGCGCATTGCCTTGAGACCGTAAAAGCGGAGGGCAGGCCCAAAGGAGAACAGGAAGAAATTTCCCCATGTTCCCGAGTGAGTGGCGACCCTGTGGATTTCCAGGTGGGGCGGCACGGGCGGGATTGGTAGCCAACCAGGGATCAGGAAGTAACATGCCCCCGTTGTGGGGTTGTGGCTCTGGTAGGCGATCTGTTCCCTGGCAGATTGGCTGCGGATCCTTTTCTCCAGGAATGGCGGGATAAAACGGGAGCGGTTGTTATCTTTCCACTCCGTCCCCCAGGTATGTAACAAGACATAAAAAAAGAGGCCGTTTCCGGCCTCCTTTGCATAACAACTTCCGAGAAATCTTCCGGGAAGAATCAGAAAGTAAGGGTAGGACGCACCGCGACACCCCAGGCATCGGCGTTGCGCCTATCGCTAACATTGCTGATGAAGTCCAGATAGACGGGAACTTCGAAGTGGTCGTTCACCTTGAACGTGTAGTAGATCTCCAGCACTTTCATCACGTTATCTGGTGCAGGGTCAGAGGGGAACTCAGGTGTGCCGTAGGCAATACCAGCGGAGTTGCCGGGGAAGAAGGCATCGTCCATGTTCAGGGCAACCATCCACTGGGTATACTCTTGATCTAAATCTGAACCCATTTCATAATCCCAAGTGCCGAAGCTGAAGCTACCACTGAGGGAGATGGCGTCCGTGAAATAGGCGCCTGCCACCAAGTGGAGATAGCCCTTCGTTAGATCGTTCTCACTGTTTTCCTTGATGTTCTGGTAGGCGACTGTGAACAGGGCATCATTGCCACCGAACAGGGCGCCATCCCAGCTCAAGGCCAACACACCGGAGCGATCCGTTTCTTCACCGAAGATGCCCATCGAGCCCATCTCGTTTGAGGCACCGCCATCATCAACAGCGTAGGCGGCAGAGGCTGTCAGGGTACCCGCGTCGCTGGAGAGGAGTTCCACATTGAAGCCAATGCCAGCGTCGCCAAAGTCACTGGGACCAAAGTCATCATAACCACCACCACCGTAGTAGGTGTCAAGGCCTACGACGGGATCAAGGTCGTCGACATCCGTGCCGAACATCAGGGTGGTCATCATACCGCCCAGGTCAAGGGTTGTCTCGTAGGAGAAACCACTGAAATCAGCGTTGCCTTCGTCACCGGCTGCATCATAGAAGTCGCCGGAGACAAGGTAGTTCCCTGCTCCATTGCTAAGCAGGTCACCCGTCAGGGAGAAGCTGAGCGTATCGGAGCCGGTGAAACTGGTCTCAAAGCCAACTTCGACTTCGCTGCTCAGGGCAATGCCGGAGTTTTCGTAAATCCTTGTTGCGCCTGGGCTCACGGCACGAGCATTATTGTCGGAAGCGAAGTAGACAAAGTCCGTGACGATCTCGAAGCTGGCCTTGGTGGTGGTGGAGAATTGACTGTCCTCCAACTCGCTCACCTTGGCATCCAGACCGTCCACGCTCCCCTTCAGGGTGATGAGTTCTTCCTCGAAGGAAGACACCAGTGTCTCCAGGGTTTCCATGTCTTCCATGGCGCCCATGTTCTCACTCATCATGTCCATCTTGGCGGACATGGCGTTCATGCACTTGCTGAGCAGAGAAGCCATCTCGAAGCGGGTGATGGGCTGATCACCGCGGAAGGTTCCGTCCGGATAGCCGCCCACGCAACCATAGGTTTCCACCAGCTCGGCCAAGGCCTGATAGGCCCAGTCCGTGGGGTAGACGTCGGAAAAATCCCGGATGCTGGCGCCCTGGGCAAGGGAATACTCCTGGACACTGTCCAGGTTCAAGTTGAATTCGCTGGCCAAGCCGCTCACGGGCGCCAGGGCAACAGGCAGAAGGGCAGCGACAGGCGCTGAAACAAGCAGGCGTTGAAACGCTTTCATTGAGAGCCTCACACACAAGGACATGGCCAAGCAGGACCACGTGATACCTACCCTACCAGAAAGTCCAATGGCTGGCAACTCCTGACCAAGCTCTCGTTCAAGATTGGATATGCACTTGCCAGGGTGGCACATTCGTGGCGGATCAGGGGTACCCAGGAGGTGCTCATCTGGGTCACTTGGGGGGCAGATCTAGGGAGCGGCGCAGGGCGGCCAGTTCTTCATCCTCCACCTGGGTCTGCTGCGGCGTAGCTTTCCGGTTGTCCGGCACGACGGGCAGATCGGGGGCGGGGGCCATGGAGGCTTTCAAGACCGCCAGATCTTCATCCACGTCAGTCCCCTCCATGGTCTCGAAGCGGGCCTCCAGATTTTCGCCCGCCAACTCCGCCGTTGCCGCGGTTTCCGCTTCCAACGACTCCACTTTCTCCTCCATGCGATCAAAGGCCGCCATGGCGGAATCCGTGCTCATGCCGCTGACGGCGCCCTCAAGCTGTTTCTGGGCCTGGGCCGCCTGGGCACGGGCCTTGAGGGTGTCCTTCCTGGTTTTGGCCTGGGCGATCTGGCCTTCCAGTTTCAACAGACTACTCTTCAGGGCCTTCAACTGGCCCGCCTGGGATTCCAACTGCCTGCCCAGTGCCTGGGCAGTATCTTCATAGGTTTTGCGCCGAGACAGGGCTTGGCGGGCCAAGTCCTCATCGCCACCCTTGAGAGCCAGTTGGGCGCGGCCATACCAGTGGTCCGACTGGACACGGGCCTGACTGGCCTGGCGTTCAATGCGCTTTTGGCTGGCCACGGCCATGGCCACCGCCTGGCGTAGTTTCACCAGCTCCGCCTGCATGTCCATCATGGACTGGTCCAGGATTTTGCCGGGGTCCTCGGCGCGGCTCACCAGATCGTTGGCGTTGGCGCGGATTAATCGCCAAAGTCGCGAGAAGAAGGACATGACGGCAGCGTCAATGAGGTTGATGCTGGAGGTAGCTTAGCAGGGCCGGGGCGGCGGTGCAGGAGATCTCTACCGGTGGAGCCGGAAGCGCCGTGAAGCGGGGAGGGCTTCAGGACTGCTTGGGTAGCAGGATCTGGTACACCTTGTCCATGCGACCTCCAAGGATGTCCATGCGGGCGCCGAGGTTCGTACCAAGGGCGTCCATGCGGGTGCTGAGGTCCGTGTTGAGAGAATCCATGCGGGTTTCCAGGGCGCCCATGCGGGCACTGAGGTCCGTGTTGAGGGAATCCATGCGGGTTTCCAGGGCGCCCATGCGGGCACCAAGAGCATCGATGCGGGCGCCGAGGTCCGTGTTGAGGTTGTCCATGCGGGTTTCCAGGGCATCGATGCGGGCACCGAGGGCATCAATGCGGGCGCCGAGGTCCGTGTTGAGGTTGTCCATGCGGGTTTCCAGGGCATCGATGCGGGCGCCGAGGTCCGTGCCAAGGACGTCGATGCGAGTTTCCAGGGTGTCGATGCGGGCGCCAAAGGTATCCATACGGGCGCCGAGATCGTCGATGCGGGCGTTCATGCCGTAGATCCCGAAAACAATGGACAGCAATAAACCAAGGACGGTCACCGCCAAACCGATCGCCGCCACCACAACGGCAGGCTCCACCCATGGGCGCCGCCGGAGGCCACCACTGCTCGATACAGCCGGGGTTGTTGCCTGGGCCTGTGCTTCGCGGCCGAGGGGTGGCGTGTTGGCGGTCATTGGCTGGTGGCCTTACTCCTTGGCCTGGAGACTTCCCACAACGGGCGGTTACTTACCTTCCTTATACCCTACACCGGGCATGCGGTGAGGGCTTTACAGGGTTGTCTCGCCTGTCCGTCACGTCCGGATCAGGTGTCCTGGTGGAGCGCTCGGCATCTGGCGTTTCAGGGTCGATTGTGCTGGAATTGCGGGAGTGGCTGTGGGCGTGATGAAGGGATCCGGACTTGGAAACGGCGCCAGGGTGCGGCCAGCGCGGGTGCTGAGGCCGCCCCGGCGTGCGATGCCGCAGACACTGGACCATTGCCTGCAAACGGTGCAGCAGCAGTGGACGCGTCCCCTCGCCCGACTCGGCCGGCAGTGGTCCCGCTGGGCTGGACCCGGCCTGGCTGCCCATAGCCGTCCCCTCAACCTGCACGGGCGTACCCTGACGGTGGCGGTGGATGAACTCCGTTGGCTCCAGGCGGTTCAGTACAGCCGTCACCAACTTCTGGGGCGTTTGCAGGCTGCCGGTTTTGCCATCACGGACCTGCGCCTGCAACAGCGGGCGCCCCAGCCCCTGTCGGGCCTGGACGGGCGACAGCAGCAGCAGAACTGGGAACAACACCCCAGCCGCGGACGGAAGGGGACAACCATCTGTCATCGGTGCAAAATACCCACACCCCAGGGGGAGTTGGAACGCTGGGGACACTGCTGCTTCTGCCAACGGGAATCCCTGCCGCCACCTCCCCGTCCCGGACAGGTTCTCCGGTGATAGGCTGTCCCCAATGCCACGGCACCACATGCGCTATGCCGTTATCGGAACGGGGGCCATCGGTGGCTTTTATGGGGCAAAACTCCAACGCTCCGGGCTGGAGGTTCACTTCCTCCTGCACAACGACCATGCCCATGTGCAGCGCCATGGGTTGAAGATCTATTCCAAAGATGGTGACTTCTCCCTACCTGCTGTTCATGCCCATGTAAAATCAGCCACAATTCCTGTATGTGACGTGGTGTTGATCGCTCTTAAAACAACACGGAATTACCTGCTCGAGGATCTCCTGCCGCCATGGGTGGCAGACCATGGTATTCTCCTGACCCTGCAAAACGGCTTGGGGGTAGAACCCCGACTTGCACAGTTGGTGAATCCAGGTCGTGTCATTCTTGGGGGGCTTTGTTTTATCTGCTCCCATCGGGGTGCGCCGGGTGAAATTCACCACCAGGACTACGGCTCCCTTACCATCGGCGCCTACGGAGACGGCTACAAGCCCCAGGGGGTGACCCCCCTGTTGGAGACCATGGCCAACCACTGGCGCCAGGCTGGCGTGGAGACCTTCCTCACCCCGGATCTGGGCTACGCCCGCTGGAAGAAGCTGCTCTGGAACGTGCCGTTCAACAGTCTCTCCGTGGTGCTCTCAGCCACCACAACGGAGATGGTGACCAACCCGCAAACCCGTACGTTGGCGAGGGATTTGATGGAAGAAGTCCAGCAGGCTGCGGCCAGTCAAGGGGTCGCCATCCCCACCACGGACGTGGAGCAGATGCTCCACAGCACAGCCACCATGGCCCCCTATGTCACCAGCATGAAGCGGGACTACGACCACAAGATGCCCCTGGAACTGGAGGCCATCCTCGGGTATCCACTGGCCGTGGCGCGTCGCAAGGGGGTGGCTCTGCCCAGAATGACCATGCTGCACCAACTGCTGCAACACATGGATCGGCACAACCGACACTCCGGCAGAGAGGTTCCAGGAGAAACCCCGGCGGTGGCACCCGCCTGAGGGGTCTCAGCAGGTGGCAATGGGCATCCGCCAGCCCATCCCGAATGCCCGGCCACTCACCTTCAACGCCGGTGGCGCCTGGCGCCGCTTGAACTCTGCCCGACGCAGCAGGGACCAGATGTGTTGCACCAGCGCCGGATCCTCCCCCGTCGCAATCAACTGATCCGGGGTGTGGTGCTGCTCCACCAACTGCTTGAGGATGGGATCGAGAACGTCGTAATCCGGTAAAATGTCGCTGTCCTTCTGGTTGGGGTGCAGTTCAGCGCTGGGGGGTTTATTGAGGATGTCCTCCGGAATGAGTGGCCCCCGGGTTGGTAATCCCGCCGCGCGGCGCTGCTGCCGGGCCATGGGGCTATTGAGCCAACGGCACAGGCGATAGACATCGGTTTTGTAGAGATCTCCAATGACCGCCAGCCCGCCGTTCATGTCGCCGTAGAGAGTGCAATATCCCACCGCCAACTCCGATTTGTTGCCCGTGGACAGGAGCAGACGACCCTCCTGATTGGCCATGGCCATGAGCAGGGTGCCGCGAATGCGGGACTGGAGATTTTCCGCCGTCACCCCGTCAGGATCTTTCCCCAGGGCAGGAACCAATGCCTGCGCAAAAGCCTCCATCAGGGGGAGGATGGGCACCGTGGTGGTGGCCATCCCCAGCAGTTGGGCCAGTGCCCGGGCATCGGCGACGGAACCGGGCGAACTGAAAGACGACGGCATCAACAAGCCGCGTAGCCGCCGGGAGCCAAGGGCGGCGGCAGCCACACAGGCCACAAGCGCGGAATCAACACCGCCACTGAGCCCCAACACGGCAGAGCGAAAACCGCACTTGCGGGCGTAGTCCCCCAGCCCCAGCACCAGGACTTTCCATAGCTCCTCCTGGGGGGACGTGACAACCATGGGAGACCCGGCCGGTTGCGCCATCCGACCACGGGGCAACCGGCCGTCGGGCAACTCCAGGTGGACCCAACGGGTGGCCGGACGGGTTGAGGGCAACTGCAAGGCAACGGCGCCCTGGGGATCCACCACGAAGCTGTTGCCGTCAAACACCAGTTCATCGTTGCCCCCCACTTGGTTCACATAAACCACCGGACATCCCAGACGCGCAGCGGCGGCGGCAGCCAACTCCCGACGCAGTGCCTGCTTGCCTACCGCAAAGGGAGAAGCGGAAAGATTCACCATCACGTCCGGCGCCAGAGGGATCAACTCGGCGACGGGGTCACAGTCGTAGGTGGGCTGACGGGGGTGCCGAGGATCTGCCCAGAGGTCCTCGCAAATGGTTACGGCCAGCCGTAGGTGCTGCCCCGCCAGGGGAATCTCCACCAGGCCGGGCCGGCGGCCAGCACGAAAATAGCGCCGCTCGTCGAACACGTCGTAGCTGGGGAGGAGCCGCTTGGCGGCCACCATCCGCCAACAACCATTCCCCACCAGGGCGGCGCTGTTGTAGAGGGGGCAATCCCTTCCATCCGCCAAGGGGGTGACCACACCCATGAGCACCCGGATGTTGTCCGGCAAGGCCGGGGCCAGGGCATCGAGCGCCTGCTGCTGTTGCCGCAACAGACGGGGCAGCAGCAACAAATCCCGTGGGGGATACCCCCAGAGCACCAACTCCGGCGCCACCAGCACCTGAACACCAGCGGTTGCGGCCTGCCGGGCAGCCGCCAGCACCTGACGGCTGTTGCCCTCCAGATCCCCCACCACGGGATTAAGTTGCGCCAGGCCGATGCAGAGATTCAGCGTCATGGTCACTGCCGTGCGGCATGGGCCCGGACATCATGGGCAGTGAACCCGTAGAGCCCCCGGGATGCCAACACGGGCAGTACATCCTTCGGCACCAGGGCAGGATCGGGCCGTTGGCGAATCTGCGAACTGGCAACGGACGGGATGCGCAACGGCAGCGCTTCCAGGGGAGTGCCGGCGGCCCGAAGCTGTGCCATGGCCTGTTCCTGTCCCGGCCAGTTGTTCCGTGGAACGACAGCGAGACAACAGCAGCGCAACAACTCGGCGGCCTGATACCAGTTGAGGATCTGTGGAAGTAGATCCACCCCCACCACAAACAGCAGGCGGGCCGAGGGGAAACACGCCCGAGCCGCTTGGACGCTTTCCAGGGCGCGGCTGCTGCTGAAGTCTTGCCGCAGTTCCAGGCGGCGCCCCTGGGGTATCCGGGTCTTGAGGCCATCCACAACCGCCTGGAGCAGTTGGCAGCGGACCGCCAAGGGCGCGCCGTGGTGTTTCAAGGGGTTATCGCTGGCCCATGTGGCCACCATGGGGTATCGCTGGGCTAAACCAGCCAGAATGGCTTGGTGGCCAATGGTCGGCGGGTCGGCACTGGTGCCGAAGAGGGCCATGGTGCTGGGCGGGGACTGGGTGCTCATGGCAGCAAGACCGCGTCTTTCCGGGTAAGTGGCTGACCACGGAACTCCTCGAACTGGTTCCAGCACAGCCACGGGGGTTGGGGACGCTGCTGCTGGACCAGGTGTTGCATCATGGTGGCTGACGGGGACAGCCGCAAGGCTTCTCCTGCCACCAGCTTCCGGGCCGTGAGTCGCCCCAGAAGGCGGGTGGTATGCACCGCAAGGGTAGCCTGCGCCAAGGCCACAGGACCGGCGGGGGCCAAGCTGAGACCGGCAGTGAACGGCGCTGCCGCCAGCAGCAGGTGCTTCACAAGACCCAACATCCCCTGCAAGCCCAACTGAGCGCCACCCACCCACAGCAGATTGGCGCCCAGTTGTCGCAACAGGGCTTGTCGTTGGGGACCAGCCATGGGGAGGGGGATGCCGTACAGATTAGCTAACTGCACAACCAGGCCCGTATCGGCTGTGGCGGTGCCCGCCAGATCCATCAGCATGACCGGATTCATGGCCAGGCCCGCTGCCTTGGCGGCGGCGTAGCGGCCAATCAACTGCTGGGCCCGGGCGCGGCGCTGCTGGAGACGGCAACGCATCAGCAGGCGCTGGAAACGGCCCGCGGCTTGCAAGCTGTTGAGGGCCAGGAGTCGAGCGCCGTCGGACTGCCACAGGTGCAGCAACGCCTCCCGGAGGGGCCGCACTTGGGGTGGCGCAGCCTCACTGCGAATCCTGCCGTCGGCGAGTTGTTGCGGTTGCCGTGGCGCCGCGGCAATCACCAGGGGGGTGATCCGGATCACCCCGTCACCCGTCAGTTGCCGCACCCGATCACTGATGGCCGTCGCCAACTGGTGGCGTTCCGTCGGCGTCCAGGTGTCGGCACGGTTCAGCACCAGGAGCACAGGCTTGCCACAACGGCGTAACTCCGTTAACGCCGTGGCCTCCGGGGCGGAGATGTCCCCGCCGAGCACCAGCAGCACCAGGTCCGCCCCCAGGGCCAGACGGCGAGCCAAACGGCCTTGGGCTTCCGCCTGGATCTCGTCCAACCCCGGTGTGTCCACAATGTCCACAGCCTGGAGACCGGGGATGGGGGCAGGCGGGGTCCACATGGCCTGCTGCTGCTGGCGCGTGCAGCCATGGGCCACGTCCACGGCAAAGCATGGCGCAGGCAGCAGAGCATTGAGCACACTGGACTTGCCCACCCCCACGCGCCCGAACACCACCAGACGTGGGCGACGCCGGGCCAGGCGTTGCAGTTGGTGATCCACCGCCCGCAGGTGTGGCCCCAGCCGACTTTGCTCCCGCGGGGAGAGCGCCAGCCGCCGCCGCCAGCGCTCCAGCAGGTCCAGCATCTGTTCCGCCACGGCACCACCCGCGTCCACCACGGTCATGGTCATCGGGACTGGGGGAGGGGGCGCCAGCCAGCCAGCCAGGCCAGGACCGCATCGGCGCCGATCACACCGGCAAACCCGCCAAACTCGTCCACCACCACCCGCACCCGGTTGCTGTGGTGACGGAAGTCCATCAACAACTGGTCGGCACGGATCATTTCCGGGACAAACACCACCGGCTCGCTGAGCTCCGCCAGGGAACGCTCCCCAAGACCCTGCACCAGTGCAGCCAGCAACGCCTCCCGGCTGGCCACCCCCAGGACGTGGTCCACCGCCTCCCCCAGGATCACCCACCAGGGGTCGTTGCGCTCCAGAAGAAGGGCTTCCACACTGGCCAACCGATCCGAACCCGCCAGGGTGGGGGCCGCCACCCGGGGCATCATCAACTCACTGGCCCGCAGGTCGTTGAGTTGGAACACCTTGCCGATCATGGCCGCCTCATCGGCTTCAATGCGGCCCTGCTGGTGACCCAGGCGGGTCAGCAGACGGATTTCCGCCTCACCGGTGATGTGGGTGCTCTGTGCCGTCAGGGCCGGCACCAGGCGCTCGAGAAGGAACACCAGCGGGAGCAGCAGCCGGGTCAACTGCAGCAGGATGGGGGCAACAACCAGGGATACCTGCACGTTGAAGCGGGCCCCGAGGGCCTTTGGCAGGATTTCTCCCACCAGAATCACCAACAACGTGAACAGTGTGGAAAAGACCGCCACCCATTGGTTCGGCAACGCCAGTTGTTCCACAATGACCCAACCGGCAAAGCTCCCCAGCATGATGCTGCCAAAGGTATTGAACATGTTGTTGATCACCACCACCGCCGCCAGCGTCCGCCCCAGTTGAAGCCGCAGGCGTTTCAGGCTGTTGGCCCCTGGCACGCCACGGCGGCAGAGGTCCTGGACCTGGAGGGGGGTGGTGGTCATAATGGCTGCTTCGCTGCCGGAGCAGAAGGCAGACCCCAGCAAGAGCGCCACCGCCATCAGGAGAAGTCCGCTCAGGGCGTTCACCATCGCCACCTCAGGCTGGTCATCCCGCTCCTGTCCTCCCCGCGGATGAATCGAATCCGGTCACACCTGCCCTGACATACGCCTTTATTCAACCATTCCCATCCCCACCTGCACACCGTGAATTCCCGTCCGGATCGTTCCGCCCATGCCCAACGACGCCAGCGTCTCCTGGCCAGCCTGAAGGATGCAGCGGTGGTGCTGCCCGCCGCCCACCTGGTGACCCACCACGCCGACGTTCACCATCGCTTTCGACAAGACAGCGACTTCTTCTACCTCTGCGGTCTGGACGAGGCCAATGCCGTGGCTGTGCTCCGCGGCTACGGCTCGGGCGGTGCTCGGGATCCCCGCTTCGTGTTGTTTGTGGAACCACGGGATCCCACTGCTGAAGTGTGGAACGGCCAGCGCTGGGGCGTGGAAGGCGCCGTGGAGCACTTCGGCGCCGAGGCTGCCCATCCCCTGGGGGAACTTGCCGAACACCTGGACGGCTATCTCAACGGCGCTCGACGCATCGGCTTCCGCGTTGGTCGCCATCCCCATGTGGAACCGCTGGTGTTGAGGGTCTGGTCACAACAACTGGAGCGGGGCCAGCGGCATGGGGGACACACGGCCAGCCTCTTCGACGCCGGCACCACCATCCATGCCATGCGCCTGCGCAAGGAGCCCGGGGAGCTGGAGCGCCTGCGGGAAGCCGCCCGCATCAGTTGCGCTGCCCATGAACAGGCCCGGCAGGCGACCCGGGCCGGCATGGGGGAATACCAGATCGAGGCCCTGCTGGAGGGTCACTTCCGTAACGCCGGGGCGCGTCAGCCCGCTTACCCTTCCATCGTGGCGGGGGGAGACAACGCCTGCATCCTTCACTACACCGACAATCAAGACCCGCTGCGGGATGGGGATCTGCTGCTCGTCGATGCCGGTTGCAGCCTGATGGACTACTACAACGCCGACATCACCCGCACCTTCCCCATCAACGGGCAATTCGGCGGGGAGCAACGGGACCTCTACGAACTGGTGCTCACCGCCCAGCGCCACGCCATCGCCGCCGTGCAGCCGGGGAGCAGTTCCGCCAAGGTGCATAACGCTGCAGTGGATGTACTGGTGGACGGGCTGCTGGAGCTGGGCCTTCTCCAGGGGGACCGGGAGACCATTGTCACCAGCCATGACTATCGCCACCTCTATCCCCACCGCACCGGCCACTGGCTGGGGCTGGACGTCCACGACGTGGGGGCATCCCGACTGGGGGATCACCACACCGCCCTGGAGCCCGGCATGGTGCTCACCGTGGAACCAGGTCTGTACATCAGCAACCGGCTGCCCGTCCCGGAGGGGCAACCCCCCATCCCCGACAACTGGCAAGGGATCGGCATCCGCATTGAAGACGACGTGGCGGTGACCGCAACCGGCCATGAGGTGCTGACGGCGGGGGCGCTGAAGGACGTTCGGGATATGGAGCGGTGAGGAATGTCTGAATCAAGCTGGACTCTCACCGCAAGGGTACCCGGGATCCCGACCCGGCTCCATCACAAGGAGTCTGATCGTTAGATTGGTGGGAAGCCTCTATCCATACCTTTGTCTATCTTTGACCTATGCCTTCCATCGCCCCGGAATTGTTTTCCGCATGGATCCAGTCAAAACCCTTCGGTCATCGACTCGGAGACACCACAACACCCCATGGGCATCGTCCGGGATGCTGAGTCAGTGTGTGGGATTTGATCCCGGTTCGCCTTGATGAGCGATAATCCTCACAATCATCTCCTTAGCCTCCGGATGGATCAAGGCTTCCATCAGTTTCCGTCAGTTCCCATGAGTATCCTGCTCGCGCCTGGTGCTGAGTCCACTACTCTGTTCACGATCACTGTTCAGCAGTCTGGTCGCCGCCCCTCTGCACGGTTCGCTGGTCAGCGCCGCATCACGGTTCCCCTGAATCGTTTGCAAGCAACCCTGCGGCGACTTCGCCCGAATGGGGACATTCTCTCCGTCGCCCGGTGCCAGAACATGGGTGATCAGCCAGGGTTTCTCAATCCTGTTCCAGGAACAGCATCGGATGAGCATTCAGCGGCTGAGCCTCCAAGTGCTAGCGAAAAAGCCGAAGGACCGGATTCCAAGGAGGTCTTGACCCAGTCCCTTGTGGATCTCGCTGTTGAGTCATGGCGTTTTGCATGGCGTTTTGCGCGGCTTCTGCAAAGGTTGAATGCGGGGAGGGCAAGCAGATATGGGGGACAGTTGCATGGTTTCCGAGAAAAGCTCAAGGAGGCGCTCAGGAATGCAGGCATGGAGATCGTGAACGTAGAAGGTCGTCTGTTTAACTCTGGAATCAAGGCGACGCCATTAAACCGCGAGGACTTTGGTGCTGACGATACGCTGGTTGTGGACCGGATGACCGAGCCCATCATCAAGGGACAAAACGGTGTTATGCATGAGGGAACCGTGATGCTCAAAGCGGCTGTGGCTCCAAGTGTTGCCGCCCCAGCAGAGGAAACGGCACGGGCAGCTCCGACGGAGCCGATATCTGATCCCAAGGAGATCTTGACCAAGTTGCTCGTGGATCTCGCCGTTGAGTCATGGCGTTTTAGCAAGCTGTTTGGGCACCTTCTGCAAAAATTGGCTGCGGGGGAGCGCGGCAGGTACCGGGGGCAGCTATCTTGGTTCCAAGAAAAACTCAGCGGGGCTCTCGGGAACGCAGGCATGAGGATCGTGAATGTGGAAGGTCATCCGTTTGACCCAGGAGTGGCGGCCACGCCATTAAACGCTGGAGACTTTGGTGCTGACGATGCGCTGATTATGGACCGGATGCTTGAGCCTATCGTCATGGGATCAGACGGCCTCGTGCGCATGGGAACCGTGACGCTCAAAAAGGTGAAATCATGAAAAGTTATATTGGCATCGATCTGGGCACCACCAACAGTGTGATCTGTTCCTATGAGGATGGCCGGACCCGCATTTGGAAGAGTCCGGAGCAGAATGACGTCACCCCGTCGGCGATTTACATTAACAAGCGGGGCAACAAGTTTGTGGGGAAGCGTGCGTATAACTTGGCACCGAAGGAGCCGCGGCACGTGGCGATGCTGTTCAAACGCTTCATGGGGACCAGCACACCCATCACGCTGCCTGCTGTAGACATCACCATGACCCCGGAAGAGTGTTCGTCGGAGATTCTGCGGACGCTGCTTGGCTATTTGCCGGAGGAACTCCGCGAAGCGCTCCGCAACGACCCGGAGATGGGAACCGTGATTACTGTGCCTGCGGCGTTTAACCAGATGCAGAAAACCGCCACGATGCAGGCGGCTGAGCAAGCGGGTATCGGCAAGGTGGCGCTGATCCAGGAACCTGTGGCGGCGGTCATGCGTGTCATGAAGGCACCGAACGCCGACGGCACTTTCCTTGTTTACGACCTTGGCGGCGGCACGCTGGATATTACCTTGGCGGAGAGTGTGGGCGGTCACGTCAATATCCTTGCTCTTGGAGGCATTGCCATGTGTGGCGGGCGCGACTTTGACCGTCTGCTTGTCAGCAATGTGGTCAAACCCTGGTTGCGCAAGACGTTTGTTGACCTGCCTGACAATTGGTCTGACGACTTACTGCCAGTGGCAACTTGGGCCGCAGAACAAGCAAAGATCGAGCTTTCCTCACGGGAAGAGGCAACTATTAATTTGTCGGAAGAGGAGGTCCCTCGTCGAATTCGAGATCAGCTCAATCAGGATATTTATATCCACATCAAGATTGATTGGAACATCTTGAACAAGCTCATTCAAGAGAAAGTCGATGAATCGATCGAAGCCGCAAGGAAGACGCTTGACAAAGCAGGTCTCAGCCCCCATGACGTTGACCGCATTGTCTTCATTGGTGGACCGACCCATTACAAGCCACTGCGTGACCGAGTGTCATTTGAACTGGGGATTGCAGCAAGCACCGAAATGAATCCCATGACGGCAGTGGCAGAGGGTGCCGCCTTGTTTGCGGAGTCCATCGACTGGGGTTCCGAGAACCGCAGCCAGAAGAGTTCCCGCGGCACGCTCAAACCAGCGGCAGCGCTAAAGCTAAATCTTAACTTCAACTACAATGCCCGTACACCGAGCGAAAAAGCAAAAATCACTATCCAGGCTGAGGGTAAAGTGATGCCGGGAACGGAGTGCCAGGTCGAGAGTCTGGAGACTGGTTGGAAGTCCGGCCTTTTCCCTCTGAAGCACGGTGAGACCATCGATGTACCCCTAGTCAAGGATGGAGAGAATGAGTTCAAGGTATCTGTATTCGATGACTTCAGAGGAATCTCAACCCACAAGATCGTTATTACCCGGACCGCAGCGACAGTCGATGCCATCCCTGCCTCCCATTCCATCGGTCTCGTCGTGCTTGAAAAGCTAGGGGGATCCGAAGTCATGGAATGGCTTGTGCGGGAGGGAGACCATCTGCCGAAAAAACTATCCGGCACTGTCAAAGCCGGTGAGTCATTGAAGGCGGGTAGCACTTCCTCTCTCAACTTCAAGTTAGTAGAAGACGAAAGCGATGCACCCCAAGATAATCGCTTCATTGGTGTCCTCAAGATCAAAGGTACTGATTTGGACGACGAAGCTATTCCTGCTGGCGCCGACCTTGATTACGACTTTGAAATGCGCGATTCCGGGGAAATCGTATTGAAAGTATCGGTCCCATCTATTGGTTTCTGCTCCGAAAAAAAACTTCTACTCTCGCAAAGAGGGACAGATTGACTACAGTAAGGAATCGGCACGCGTTAGCGAAGAGGGTGAGAGAATGCTGCGGCGCCTTGCGGAAATTGAGAGTGTTGTCGATGATCCGAAGCTGGAGCAGGCACACAGAAAGCTCAAGGGGAAGGGAGCATTATATCTCGATGGTGATTTCGATGAAAACCTTGATCCCGAACGGGCTCAGGAGGCAATGGAGGAGATCGTTGAGGCCCGTCGCCTGGTGGCTCAGGTGCGCAAAGATCATCGCAAGCCGATCAGACAACTTGAACTGGACAAGGTCAGACGACGCTTCAACGAAGATATTCGCCAGTACGCACGCCCAAGCGAGGAGAACGCATTCGATAACTTGGCTCGAACAGCCCAGCGCTCTATTGACCGAGACGACAATGATTTTGAAAGCCACTTGAGTGAACTTGAGAGCAAGAACTTCGCAATTCTCTGGCGACAGGACTACTATGTCATACAGCATTTCAAGTTGATGATATCATCACCTCGCTATTTCTCTGATCAGGTTCGATTCCAACAACTGGTTGAACATGGAAAACGTGCCATCAAGAAGGATGACATTGATGAATTGCGGCAAGTTGTACGAGATCTTTGTCAGATTTGGATCAGCACAGACCCATCATTGGATGATGATGTGATTGTGGACACGAACATTATTCGAGGATAGTAGCCATGGAGAACGAGCGTTGGTTCCCGCTGAAGCACGAACTGCCTGATGGATCCAGGCTTGGCCAGCTTTTGCATAGCGGTTGCAACTGGCAGATTTACCGGCTGAATAATCAAAAATTGGTGCTGATTGTGCAGAGCGCTCTTGCCCACCGGTGGATGGAATCAAGGCTCTTGCCGGATACGGTGTGGAACTCACTCTCCTTCGGCCAGGACGATTATCGGGCGATTACCTCGAATCTCCAGCACAGGCTTGAACCCGTCGTCCTCAATCGCCCGCCGGACACTAAGGCAGACGCACTCTCATTTGCGCTGAGTTTGCGGGAAACTCGGAAGATTGATGCGGACGTACCCCTCCACGATGCCATCTATATGGAGCGTTATTCACGACTGCTGCCAACTTGGACGTCATCTGAAGGGAGCACGGATGAAGAAATCCTGGGACAATGGCTGACTGGTGGAGTGTCCATACCGGCAACATCATTTCGTCGCATGTCCAGTATCCTCGGGTGGTTGGACAAACGCGATGTAGCAGATCTGGTTGTAGCGGCAGGTTTCAGCGTGCCAAAGAGTTCTGGCATTGCGGGAACGGCGCAGAAATCACAACAACTGGTAGCCAAGCAGGAAGGCGCAGAGGCACCAACGACAGCAGCCACTTCGGGTTCGGCAGCAGGGTCGAAATCATCAATCCATTCACACCATTCACAGCAGGCCTTTCGCTTGTCGGGACGTCCGGTCCTTGAGACCTTCTTCAACGAGCATGTTATTGACATTATTGAAAACGCAGAGTGTTACAGAGCGCTTGGCATTGACTTTCCCGCCGCTATTGTCCTTTATGGACCACCAGGCTGCGGAAAAACCTTTGCCGTGGAGCGTCTGGGCGAGTACCTGGATTGGCCAATTTTCCCTATCGATTCCAGCAGCATTGCCAGCCCCTACATTCATGAGACCAGCAAGAAAGTTGGCCAGGTCTTTGATCAGGCCATGGATGCTGCGCCATCAATGATCATCATTGATGAGATGGAATCTTACCTGTCTGACCGTCAGATCCACAGGTCCACCGGCCTGCATCATGTGGAGGAAGTTGCGGAGTTCTTGCGGCGCATACCGGAAGCTAGCAAGCGCCAAGTGCTCGTCATCGGCATGACCAACCGGCTGGAAATGATCGACTCCGCCATTCTGCGCCGGGGTCGCTTCGATCATGTGATCGAGGTTGGGATGCCCTCGGCAACGGAGGTGGCTGACCTGATGGACGCACTGCTGACCACAGTGCCCATCGAAGGCAGATTGGATACGGGCGCAGTGGTAACGTCACTAACCGGGAGGGCGTTATCCGACACTGCTTTTGTGGTTCGTGAAGCAAGACGGCAGGCTGCCCGCGCCGGGAGATGGGCTGTGGATAATGAGTCGTTACAGCGGGCACTCGCCAGTCTCCAGTCAACTGCCCGTCAAGCCGCCGTTCATCAGCTTTAGATAGGATTAGACGATGGATCTCCTGGTGAACCCTTTCTTTATCCTTGGCGCCACGATGGGTGACAACAGGCGTCGCATCATGGCCTTGGCAGAAGAGAAAAGCCTGACCACTGATGATGCCACTGTCCCGGCGGTGCGAGACGCGAAAGCTATGCTGATCCACCCAAGACGACGTCTCAGCGCCGAGATCGGCTGGCTGCCCGGGCTACACCTAAACACATCTTGGGCTATATCAATGCTGCAACAGGATCCAGTCCAGGTACGAAGCTTGGTTGGCGTGCCGAGCCTTACCCGTGCCAACCTTCTCGCTGCCGGGCTGATTCGCGTCGTCGAGCAACTCCCCAAGGGTGAGGTCGTACAGTGGATCCTTGAACTCGCCCATGCGCATGACGCTATCACAGCCGAGCCAACCATGACCCTGTTGAATAAGGAGCGGTCGGCGGCTGGCTTCCCGGCCATCATGGATCTGCAAATGGTCAATGCCGAACTGCGGAGTCAGCGGCAATACTATGGACAAGTAATCAAGAAAGCAGTTGATCAGCTACCTTCTCGATTGCTCATAGAGGTCATTACCATCGTTATTGATAAAGCCACCAATCATGGAGACGATCAGGCACCAATCCTGATCGACGACTTGGTGGATGGCTTTGAAGTGGAAGCGCAAGGGTTTTTCGAGGTGGAAACAAAGACAATTCAGGTTCTGGTAGAGCGCATACGACGCGCTGCTGAGCATGATGAAGGCTATGAGCACATGAGCCGCCTTGTGTCGCAACTCGAGAACGTCGTTAGGAATTGGGACCGGGTTGCCCAGCCAATCCAGGTGAGCGCACGGAGCCGCGGTACAGACCATGACCTGAGCCATGAGGTTGCCCGAGGGATCAGAAGCCTAGCGGTTGATCTGTTTAACGAACATGACCTCCTCGCCATCTCCAGGAGACTGACGGCGTTTCAACAGATGGTGTTTGCCGAGGTCGACAGCGTTGTTGAACAATCCCAAGAAGACGCCACTGCGTTGAATGAGATCGCTAAACGGAGAGAATAATTTTTCTATCGCTGGATATGTCCCCTGATATGGTGACCTGCTTGACAAGCTAGGGGCAGGACTCATAACCAGAAGATGACGGTAGCAGCCAGGAGGATGGCAGAGCAGAAAATATGGGCACAGCGGTCATAGCGGGTTGCAATGGGGCGCCAGTCCTTGCGTTTGGCCAACAGGTTTTCCACCTTATGGTCCACTGTGTACGGCCTCTTGCTGGAATGAATCGGCTGGTTACGGTTCCGCTTGGGCGGGATACAGGGTGGGATGCCTGCTCCATCAGCATGGTGCGGATCTTGTTGCCGTCATACCTCTTGTCGCCCATCAAGGACGTCGCACCGGGAAGATCCCTCAGCAGGACATCAACACCCGTGAAGTCGCTCCATTGCCCCTCGCTGAGGTGAAGCTGTACAGGACGCCCTTGCTGGTCGCACACCACATGGAGCTTGCTGGAGTCCTCCGTAAGGTTGGCCCAATTAATCCAGGTTCCTCCCACCCCCTTGTTGAGCCTGGATGCCGTGCGATGGGCTTTGAGGTACGTGGTATCAAGCATCAGCACCTCTTCCGGCTCGGCACCGTCGGATCGTGCCAACGCCGAGAAGATCAACAGGAATCCACTGTTGTGCGACCAGCGGCGGAAACGGTTGTAGAGGGTTTTGTAGGGTCCGTCAACAGGTGGGGCATCCACTCAGTACAGGCCATAGCAGCGGAAGACATGGATGATGCCACTCAATACCTTGCTCCATCCCTACGGCTCAATCCTAGAGTGAGGGGGCAACTCCGCGATTGGATGATGGCTTTGAGCAATGGGGAAGACCTCAAGGGATTCTCTGGACTGTCGTCGCTTGCGTCCGATATTGGCGAGACCGTAGGTGATGTTGACGCACTTGACACCCAGGGGCAGAAGCCTGCTGCCATAGAGCAAAGCAGGAATGAGAAACAACCCCACTCACAGAAATCAGCAGAAATGCCAGCGCCCCTGCATCAAGCAGCGTCGCTTGGCCAAACAGACGCAAGCAAGGAACTGCACAATGTTGACGCCCAGCCGGATACTAAAGATGAACAAGAACAGAATTCATCTGATTGGGTAGCATCACTTTGCGGAATAATAATAGCACTTGGCATGGTAATAATAGTATTTAGCATAGCAATACGTCATTCAGAAAGGAAGTCTTCAGATATTGATCCCATAACCTTGCCCTATCTGCGCCCCGCCGAGAACACCCCTGCTGGACGTCATGACCCAACGCCCCCATCCCTGGCAGGCTTACAACCTGCGGGGATCCCCCTATTTCCAGGATAATCTCAGCCGGAACACCCGGAACACATCCCTTTCTCTCTTTGTCGGTCGGCAAAGGGAGTTGCAGAAGCTGCTGATTCGGATTGAGGGCAGCCTGACCGGCTCCCGCCAGGCGGTGGCCGGTCGGCCAGGGATCGGCAAAACCACCCTGGTGGAGGCGGTGAAGGCCGATGCCAGGGATGCTGGCTACTGGGTCGCTCCCCAAAGCATTGCATTGACCCCGGAGGCCAGCAGTCTGGACCTGTCGGGTCAAGTACTCTCCGGCGTCTACGGGGCGGTGACGGCCGCTTGCGACAACCCCTCGGCGCCTGAGGTGGAGGCAGCGCAACAACTGATAACCAGCTTCCGGCTCCATGGCGGTGGGCTCGCCGTTGGCGCTTTTGGGTTCAGTGGCGGCGGTTCCCGCAGCGAAGGGGTATCGCAACCTCCCAGCGCCCTCTTGCTGGATGGACCGCGGGTGCTCCGCAATCTGCTGGGTTATGCCCTGGCGCAAGGGGCTCGGGGTGTACTGCTGCACCTCAACAACCTGGAGAATATCAGCACGGACCATGCGCAGAAGGCAGCCGACAAGCTGCGGGCCGTGCGGGATCAGGCACTGATGTTGGAGGGTTTGCACGTGATTGTGGTAGGCACAACCGATGCTGTCTGCACAGCGGTGTTGCACCATGACCAAGTGCGCTCGGTGTTCTCCGAACCGCTGGTGCTGGACCCTCTCTCCCTTGCAGAAGTGGAGCACCTGCTCCGGAAACGCTACAAGGCGCTGCAACTGGACGACAGTGGTCCCCAGCCTGCCCCGGTGGACGCTGCCGTAATTCAGGAGTTGCATGGGCTGTTCCGTGGGGACCTGCGGGCCATGCTGCGGGCGCTGGAGGATGGGGTCGTTGAACTGTTGATCGCCGATCAGCAGCAGACCAATGCATCCGGGGGGCGGCCCCCCATCAGCCGGGACGCTCTCCTCAAGGTGCTGCACCGGCTCTACCAGGAACTACTGAAGCAACAATTGGGCAGCACCACGTGGAAACGGCTGGAAGCCTGGGCGGCGAAGGATGCTGCTGTCTCGCAAACCCGGAAGCAACTGCAGAAGATCTGGAAGCTCTCCCAACCAGCAGTGTCCCGGATCCTTCAAGATCCGGGCATCGCCGTGGCGGTTGAAGCCCTGCCGCGCCATGGCAAGGACCCCATCCAATATCTGCTCACCGGCGCTGCGCGCTTGGCCCTGCTGGATCCTGCCGAGGGTCAGGTCAACAGCTCAAATCCCTAACGGCAAGGCCTGACGCTCACGCCAGATTTCTTTCACATGGGGGTCGGTTACATCGTAGCTGCCATGGCCGTGGCGCATGAGGATGTTTTCTGCCAACAGTTCGTTGACTACGGGTTGGATCTCTTCAGTCCGCACATTACGGCCAACTGCTGCTGTGTACGCAGCGGCAGAAGCTGCCGAGAAGAGGCCACGGGCAGGGGCGTCAGCGCTGGCCACACGGCTAAAGATGGCCAGCGCCAGGCCGCCCATCCGCTCTATCTTGCTGAGCTCAATGTCCGCCGCTTTGGAGCGCAGTGTGTTGGCAATCACGGGCAGAAGTTGATCGGGCTCAATGCCTGAGGATGAATTGGCGTACATCCGGCGAAGGGCCTGCCGAAGCTCTTCCGGTCGGTTGCCCAGGGTCTTGAAACAGGCAACAGCCCCATCCAGCGATGGCAACGGCGTGATGCCAGCGGCCTCCAGACGCTGGAGCACATGCCGGACGTAATCTTGGTCCAGGAGGGGATAGGGGAGAGACGTGGCCCCCACAAATGCCTGGTTACGCCTGGCGGTAAGTTCACTGACCAAGGCACGGTGGGACCCCGTACCAACGAACAGGAAACTACCCGGCATGTTGGGGCTGAGGTTGACGGCATCCCGCGCCGCCTTGAGGGCATGGAGCGTCTGATTGCCGTCTTCACTGGTGATGGCCCGTTGCACCTCATCCACAATCAACACCAGGTCGGTCTTGGCCTGATTTACAACTTCCGTAAAGGCTTGCGCCATGGTTGCGCCTCCTTCCTGACCCAGGGTCTCCAGTTGGAAGCCGAACTCGAAGCCCATGGCCGCCACATTCACCTGTTTGATTTTCGCTAGCAGGGGGGATGTGGGCGACTGCAATTCAGCCAGGGCATGACGCACGGCCCTATGAACCAACTCAGCAGGACTCACTTTGGTGTCGCTCCAAAGATCGACGTAGATCACCAGAGCTCCCTGTTGCTCCAACGCAGGGATAAGGTCGTTGCGCAGGAACGTGGTTTTGCCGGTGCGACGCAAGCCCGAGAGAAAGAGACCGGATCGCAATCCCTCATCCAGAACTCCGGGATGCAGCAATTGTCTTGCCATCTGTGCGGCCAACTCGCGGCGCGGGAAGATTGTCGCCACGGAATCACGCTCTTTAGGGAATGGGAATAATTATGGCAGATGCCTAAAAGCACATAAACCGCTGGACCAGTGAGCAAACCCCGGATCCATGGCACGCTCCATGGGCTGACCTGCTTACGGAATCTCCCATTGGCCATGGACCGGTTGATTCCTGCAGGCCAGTTCCTCTCCATTGACGGGTAACCTGTCGGAGTCGACTCTCTTCGCCAAGCCCCGCTCGGATTGTGCTCATCAGTCTGGATGTCCCCGGCCCGGTTCTGCCAGGGGACGATCCCATCCCAGCGACCATTCAAGCCGGGAACCGGCCTGATGGTCACGAGCTCGGGCTGAGTCACGGGGATGGGTTGGCGGGGTTCCCGGGCTTGGCAGCAGGGTCTTCGCCAGAGCACCTGTTACCAAGTGGAGCGATAGCCGGTGAAGACTGTCCATTGCGGAGCCGCCTTCGATTGATGGCGGGGTTGGCTGCTGCTGGTGGCGCCCATGGAAACGTCAC